>JANLTS010000346.1:0-6905 GCA_031363045.1 Hyphomicrobiales bacterium | reverse complement strand
GGCGAAATCACCGGCTGGGCCTTCAATGCCGAAGGCACTCTGATCGACGGATTGACGAACGACCGGGTGCTCAGCGTTCCCCTGGATAAACCGGCCCGGAAAAAGGTCATCGGCGTGGCCATGGCCCCGCCGCGGCTGCGCGCGGTCAAGGGCGCGATCCGGGGCGGTCTGATCAACGGTCTTATCACCAACGAGAATATGGCCGGGCTTTTGCTGGAATCATGAGCAATTGCCCAAAACTATTCTTTTGTATTAAATCAATGTGTTAAGTGGATTGTTGCGATGCAATAGTGCACTGCAGCGACGAATGTGCATTGACTTACCTGGTCATTTTCAACGAATAGATGCCCGTCAGAGAAGCAAAAGCTCAACTGATCCCATGGGAGGACTTGACTATGAAACCGCTACTTTCGGGCGTCTTCGGCGCCTTCATGTTTACAGCCCTGGCCACCACGGCCCTGGCGGAAACGACACTGACCATCGCCACAGTCAACAACGGCGACATGATCCGCATGCAGAAGCTGACGGACGATTTTACGACGGCGAACCCGGAAATCAAGCTGAGCTGGGTGACGCTCGAGGAAAACGACCTGCGCCAGAAGGTGACCAAGGACATTTCCACCAAGGGCGGTCAATATGACGTGCTGACCATCGGCATGTATGAAACCCCGATCTGGGGCGGAAAAGGCTGGCTCGTCGAACTCGCTGGTCTTGATGATCCAGCAGATATTCTGCCAGCCGTAGTTGGCGGTCTGTCTGCCAACGGCAAACTCTATGCCGCACCCTTCTATGGTGAATCGTCATTCGTCATGTACCGCAAGGACCTGATGAAGAAGGCTGGCCTCGAAATGCCGGAAGCGCCAACCTGGGACTTCATCATCGACGCTGCAAACAAGATGACCGACCGCGCCAATGGCGTAAACGGCATTTGTTTGCGCGGCAAGGCTGGTTGGGGCGAAAACATGGCCTTCATCGGTTCCATGGCCAACTCATTCGGTGCACGCTGGTTTGATGAAAGCTGGAAGCCACAGTTTGATACTCAAGAGTGGAAAGACACGCTCGAGACCTATCTGAAGGTCATGAAGGACGCAGGTCCGGATGGCGCTTCGGGCAACGGCTTCTCGGAAAATCTGGCTCTGTTCCAGTCCGGCAAGTGCGGCATGTGGGCTGACGCAACGGCTGCTGGTTCCTTCGTCATTGATCCGAAGGCTTCCTCGGTTGCTGCTGAAGTTGGCTTCACGCTGGCACCTGACAAGGGTCTCGGCAAGCGTGCCAACTGGCTGTGGGCTTGGGCGCTCGCCATTCCTGCTGGTTCGCAGAAAGTAGATGCTGCTCAGAAGTTTATCGGCTGGGCAACTTCCAAGCACTACGGTGAAATGATTGCCGCCAAAGAAGGCTGGGCCAACGTTCCTCCAGGTACACGTATTTCGCTGTACAACAATCCTGAATACCTGAAGGTGCCATTTGCTCAGATGACACTGAATTCAATGAACGCTGCTGACCCAACGAATCCAACTGTGAAGCCGGTGCCTTACGTTGGTGTGCAGTTCGCATCGATCCCTGAATTCGCAGGCGTTGCGACAAAGGTTGGCGAACTCTTCTCGGCAGCTCTTGCTGGTCAGATGACCTCTGACGATGCCTTGGCACAGGCACAAACCTATGTGACCGACGAAATGACCAAGGCTGGTTACATCAAGTAAACCTCCCAAGACGGGCTCTCTCTGCATGTTGCGGGGAGGGCCCCTTTCGTCTGCCCCGCAGAAGTGGAAACAGTTTGAGATCCACTTGCGCCGGACTGACGCCTTCATCCATTTGGAACAATTGACATGGCCACACGACAATCCCAAGCCATCGCCAAGTGGGCTCTCGCACCTTCTGTTGGCATCCTGTCAGGCTTTGCCTTCATTCCGCTGGCGCTGGTTTTTTACTACGCGTTTCTGCGTTACAATTTGCAGGACCCTGAAGGTGTCCGTTGGTTTTCCTACTACAATTTCTACTACTTCATGAAGGATCCGTTCTTTCTTAAGAACCTCCTCAACACCTTGTTGCTGGTTGGCGGCGTGATTGTGACAACGGTGATTGGCGGCGTCGGCCTCGCCATATTGCTGGACCAACCCTTCTGGGGGCGCGGTATCGTCCGCGTGCTGATGATATCGCCCTTCTTCATCATGCCAACGGTGTCGTCCATGGTATGGAAAAACCTGATCATGCATCCGGTGTTCGGGTTGTTCGCCGAGATACAGCGCTGGTTCGGCGTGACACAGCCGTTTGACTGGTTTGGCACCATACCGCTGTTCTCCGTTGGCATCATTGTGGCCTGGCAATGGTTGCCATACTCGGCTCTCATTCTGCTGACGTCGTTGCAATCCCTCGACTCGGAGCAAAAGGATGCAGCCTCGATGGATGGTGCGAAATCCTGGGCGTATTTCCGTCATATCGTGCTGCCCCACCTCGCGCGCCCGATCACGGTTGTCATTCTGATCCAAACCATTTTCCTGATGAACACCTTTGCTGAAATCAAGGTGACCAGCGTCGGCGGATTTGCCGGTAACCTGACTTATCTGGTGTTCTCACAATTGCAGAATGCCAATGATGTGGGTGCTGCCGCAGCAGGCGGCCTTATCGCTGTGGTGCTGGCCAACATCGTTTCGATCTTCCTCGTGCGCCTCGTCGGCAAAAATCTGGAAAACTAAATCATGGCCATGAAATCTTCTCCAGCCAGGACGCGGCTTATCGGTCTCCTCGCATGGACCATTGGCCTCCTCATGTTTTTCCCAATCCTGTGGACTGCCATTGCGGCCTTCAAGGCCGAATCTGACGCCTATTCCTTGCCGCAGACCCTGTTTGTCTCGCCTTGGACCTTGGAAAATTTTGCCGAAGTGCAACGCCGTTCGGACTATCTCGGGTATCTCATCAACACGGTCATCATCGCCGGACTTTCCACAATCCTCGGACTCATCTTTGCGGTGCCTGCCGCATGGTCGATGGCTTTTGCACCGCGGGCTGAACATACGAGCAAACTGACGGGCATTACGTGGCTTGGCATTGTGCTGGGCACGATCGCAGTCGCGTTCCTCGTTCTCTATGCGCAGGGTTGGGTCGTCACGAATGCCTGGCTCGGTTTTTTCCTGTTATTCATGGTCGTCATCCCACCGACGATTTGGGTGTGGACGCGGCGTACCCAAGACTCGCTGCTGTGGATCCTATCCACAAAGATGATGCCACCGGCGGGCGCGCTGGTGCCGATTTTCCTGATTTTCAATCGCAATGGCCTGATCTTCAAAGACTGGGGCAATGGCATTGATCTACGTGACTACACCATCTTCGACAGCCATTGGGGCATGGTGCCGCTGATGATGCTGTTCAACCTGCCTATCATGATCTGGATGCTGTACACGTACTTCAAGGAAATTCCGGTTGAGATTCTTGAAGCGTCCCGCATGGATGGTGCAGGATTGTGGAGTGAACTGGTTCGCATCCTCACACCCATGGCCATACCGGGCATCGTCTCAACTTGCCTCTTGAGCCTGATCCTGTCGTGGAATGAAGCCTTCTGGACATTGAGCCTCACCACCAAGAACGCAGCCCCGCTGAGCTTTCTGATTTCGGAATACACCAACCCGCAAGGCCAGTTCTGGGCAAAACTTTCCGCTGCCTCGATCATGGCCATCACCCCCATCCTCATCATTGGTTGGTTCTCACAGCGCCAATTGGTGCGCGGACTTACATTCGGAGCTGTCAAATAATGGGCCAGATTACACTCAAGAAAGTCCGCAAGGCATTCGGCGATGCGGAGATCATCCCTGGTGCGGACCTCGAAATCCGGGATGGCGAGTTCATCGTCTTTGTTGGCCCGTCGGGTTGCGGCAAGTCGACCCTGCTGCGGATGATTGCCGGGCTTGAAGACACCACATCCGGTGAAATCGTCATCGACGGCAAGGATGTCTCGAACGTCGGCCCATCGGAACGTGGCCTCGCCATGGTGTTCCAGTCCTATGCGCTGTATCCGCATATGAGCGTTCGCAACAACATCTCCTTTCCGCTCAAGATGGCAAGGATGCCGCAAAGCGAGATCGACGCCAAAGTCAATCATGCCGCGAAGACGCTCAATCTCACGGACTATCTGGATCGCAAACCGGGTCAGCTTTCCGGCGGCCAGCGTCAGCGCGTTGCCATTGGCCGTGCCATTGTGCGCGAACCACAGGCCTTCCTGTTTGACGAGCCACTGTCAAATCTTGACGCCGCATTGCGCGTTAACATGCGCGTGTTCATCATGCAGCTTCACAAGAATCTCGCGACCACCATGATCTATGTGACGCACGACCAGGTCGAAGCCATGACCATGGCCGACCGCATCGTGGTCTTGAACAAGGGCCACATCGAGCAGGTGGGCTCTCCGCTCGACCTTTACAACAAGCCCCAGTCGCTGTTTGTGGCGGGCTTCATCGGTTCGCCGAAGATGAATTTCATTACTGGCGATATCGCGGCCAAACACGGTGCGGAGACAATCGGCGTGCGGCCGGAACACATCGGCATTGTTTCAGGCGTGGGCGATTGGCAGGCCACCATTCTTCTGACCGAGCATCTGGGTTCCGACTCGTTCCTACACATGGACGCAGGCCCAGCTGAGCGGCTCGTGGTTCGTGCCACGGGCGAGTATTCTGGCAAGCCCGGGGACACGGTGTGGCTGAAGCCCGACCCGTCGCGCATTCACCGCTTCGATGGCAACGGCAAGGCGATGCGCTGATGCGGCGGAAACCGGGCGCGCCGTCGGCGGCCAATGGATGGGTTGAGTAGGCAATGACCAAACTTTCTTTGGCCAATCTGACGGAGATATCGTCCAGGGCTGCCGTGCCGCAATACGGGCGCCAGGATCTGTCGGCGGGCATCGTCCATATTGGCGTCGGTAACTTTCACCGTGCCCATCTGGCCGTCTATCTGGACGATCTGTTCAACCGGGGCGCCGATCTCGACTGGGCACTTGTCGGCGCGGGCGTCATGCCCGGCGACGAATTGATGCGCCAGAAGCTTGCCGCTCAGGATTATCTCACCACCATCGTCGAGCAGGACAACGAGGTGAGCCACGCTCGCGTTACCGGGCCAATGATCGATTTCATTCCGCCTACGGATCATCAAGCGCTCATCGCCACGCTGGCCTTGCCCTCGATCCGCATCGTGTCGCTCACCGTGACCGAAGGCGGCTACATGATCGACCCGGCCACCGGCTCCTTCGATCCCAAGCATCCGGCCATGGTGAGGGATGCACAGAATCCGCTTGAACCCACCAGTGCCTTCGGCCTCATCCTGCGCGGCCTGGCGCTCCGGCGCGAGCGCGGCATCGCGCCTTTCACCGTCATGTCCTGCGATAATGTCCCGCACAACGGCAAGGTGACACGCAATGCCGTGGCGGGACTCGCCCGGCTCTTCGATCCCGGCCTCGCCGGCTGGGTGATGGCCAATGTCGCGTTCCCCAACGCCATGGTCGACCGCATCACCCCGGCCACGTCGGACCGCGAGCGGCAAATCACCTCGGAGGTCTTCGGCATCGAGGACGACTGGCCGGTGTTCTGCGAGGAATTCAAGCAATGGGTGATCGAGGATAATTTCTCGATGGGCCGCCCGGCGCTCGAGAAAGTGGGCGTGACTTTCGTCAAGGACGTCGCTCCTTACGAAACCATGAAGATCCGTATCCTGAACGGCGGTCACGCCATCATCGCCTATGCTGGCGGCTTGCTCGACGTCCACTTCGTGCATGAATCGATGCGGCATCCGCTGGTCAAGGCCTTCCTCGACAAGGTTGAAACCAGCGAAGTGATCCCCACCGTTCCGCCCGTTCCCGGCACCGATCTCAACGGTTATTATCAACTCATCGTCCGCCGCTTCGCCAACCCGAAAATCGGCGACACCATCCGAAGGCTGTGCCTCGACGGCTCGAACCGGCAGCCGAAATTCATCGTGCCGCCCATCGCCGCGCGGCTCAAGGCCGGACAGGGTGTAACCGGCCTGGCGCTGGAATCGGCACTCTGGTGCCGCTATTGCTACGGCACCACCGAGAGCGGCAGGGCCATCGAGCCCAACGATCCCAACTGGACAAAACTTCAGGAATTGGCCAGGGCGGCAAAGATCAGCCCTGAGGTCTGGCTCGGCATGGAGGATATCTATGGCGATGTGGGCCGGTCGCCGGTCTTCCGCAGTGCCTTTGCCGCGGCCCTCGGGCATGTCTGGAAAGCCGGCACCGCCAAAGCGATCGAAGACTACCTCAAGACCTGAGGCGCGCACTGGCAGTCCGTGCCCGCATGCTTCCATTTGCATTTGCCCGTACTCTATGGTGATTTCGGCGGGCGCGGATGGGAAGGACGGCGGCATGTATCTAGAAAAGTTCAGGCTGGATGGCAAGGTCGCGGTGATCACCGGCGCGGCGCGCGGCATCGGCCTTGCCGCGGCGGATGCCTTGAGCGAGGCCGGCGCCTTCGTCGTCATAGCCGACATGGATGGTGACGCCGCCACCCGCGCCCGCGATTGGCTCCTGGCCAAGGGCCGCCAGGCCGCATGCGAAGAGCTCGATGTGACCGATCCGCGGGCCGTCGAACAGGTCCAGTCGGCCATTGCCGCCAAACATGGCCGCGCCGATATTCTCGTCAACAATGCCGGCATCGCCATTTCCAACCGGCCCGCCGAAACCATGGACGATCCCACCTGGCTCAAGGTTCTTGACGTGAACCTGAACGGTGTCTTCTGGTGCTGCCGCAGCTTTGGCAGGGTCATGCTGGAGCAAGGCGGCGGGGCCATCGTCAATGTCGGCTCGATGTCGGCGGAAATCGTCAACCGCCCCCAGGAACAGGCGCAATACAATGCCTCGAAAGCGGGCGTGCATCACTTGACGCGTTCGCTCGCCGCTGAATGGG
>JANLTS010000342.1:0-20265 GCA_031363045.1 Hyphomicrobiales bacterium | reverse complement strand
AACCGCAGCTTTCCTGATCGCAATGAACAATACGGCTCGCTGGCGTGGACTTCGCCTCATTTTGGGTGAAGCCGCCTTCATCCTTGGGATGATCGCAATTCAAGATGATCGAGGAGGGGCAAGGCCTCGATTGGGCGATGGCCGAGCATCTGGCCTTCGGCACGTTGTTGCTCGACGGATTTCCGGTCAGGCTTTCGGGGCAAGACGTGCAACGCGGCACCTTCTCGCAGAGGCACGCGGCGCTGGTCGATCAGGAAAACGAGAAGCGCTACACGCCGCTCAATCATCTGGTGAAGGACCAGGCGATCAAGATCGATGCCATCAACTCCATGCTGTCGGAAGAAGCGGTGCTGGGATTCGAATATGGCTACTCGCTGGCCGAGCCCAATGCACTGACCATCTGGGAAGCGCAGTTCGGCGATTTCGCCAATGGCGCGCAGGTGGTGTTTGACCAGTTCATCTCGTCAGGCGAGCGCAAATGGTTGCGCATGTCGGGCCTCACGGTCTTGTTGCCGCATGGCTATGAAGGCCAGGGGCCGGAGCATTCATCAGCACGCCTCGAACGCTTCCTGCAGATGTGTGCGGAAGACAACATGCAGGTGGCGAATTGCACGACGCCCGCCAATTATTTCCACATCCTGCGGCGGCAGATGAAGCGCGACATCAGGAAGCCGCTGATTATCATGACGCCGAAGTCTCTGTTGCGGCACAAGCGGGCGACATCGAAACTCTCCGAGATGGGTGAGGGCACGAGCTTCCACCGCTTGCTGTGGGACGATGCCGAGATCCACGCCAATGAAGTGATCAAGCTGGTGGCGGATGAGAAGATGCGGCGCGTGGTACTGTGTTCCGGCAAGGTGTATTTCGATCTCTACGAGGAGCGCGAGAAGCGGGGCTTGAGCGACATCTATCTGCTGCGCATCGAGCAGCTCTATCCGTGGCCGCACAAAGCCTTGATCAACGAATTGGCGCGCTTCAAGCAGGCGGAGTTCGTGTGGTGCCAGGAGGAGCCTTACAACATGGGGGCCTGGAGTTTCGCGCAACCCAATATCGAACGGGTGCTCGACTTCATCGGTGCCGAGAAGCCCAGGCCGCGCTATGCCGGACGGCAGCCCTCGGCCTCAACCGCAACCGGACTGATGAGCCGCCACGTGAAGGAACTCAAAGCCTTCCTCGAAGATGCACTCGGCGACAGCAAAGCTTAAGGGACAAGATTAGATGGCTAAAGAAATCCGCGTACCGGCCTTGGGTGAATCAGTCACCGAGGCAACGATTGCGAAGTGGTTCCGGCAGGCAGGAGAGTCAGTGAAGGCCGACGAACCGCTGGTCGAGCTTGAAACCGACAAGGTGACGGTGGAAGTGCCGGCACCTGCATCGGGCAAGCTCGCATTTATTGATGCCGCACCCGGCACGACGGTGAATGTAGGCGCGCTGCTGGGGCGGATCGAGGAAGGGGCGGCTGGTGTTGCACCGGCAAAGGCTGTTGAAGCGCCTGCGCCGAAGAAGGCGGAGCCCGCCGCTGCTGCCAAATCCGATGCGCCGCTGTCACCCGCCGTGCGCAAAATGGTTGATGAGAACAAGGTCGATACCGCCGCCATCCCGGGCTCCGGCAAGGATGGGCGGATCACCAAGGGCGATGTCATCGCGCATCTCGAAAAGCCCGCTGCCGCCGAGGCGAAGCCGCTGGTCATTCCGGCGGCAGCAGTGGCGGCGCCACGTGCGGCATCGGCACCGGGCGATGCCTCGCGCGAGGAACGCGTCAAGATGTCGAGGTTGCGCCTCACCATCGCTAGGCGCTTGAAGGATGCGCAGAACACCGCGGCGATGCTGACGACCTTCAACGAGGTCGACATGTCGGCAACGATGGCGCTGCGCAATCAATACAAGGAAGTGTTCGAGAAGAAGCATGGCGTGAAGCTTGGTTTCATGAGCTTCTTCGTCAAGGCCTGCATCGCGGCGCTCAAAGAGATTCCGGCTGTCAATGCTGAGATCGATGGCGACGATATCGTCTACAAGAATTTCTATCACGTCGGCGTGGCGGTTGGCACCGACAAGGGCCTCGTCGTGCCGGTGCTGCGCGATGCCGATCTGTTGTCATTCGCAGGTGTCGAGAAGACCATCGCCGAATATGGCAAAAAGGCCCGCGACGGGCAGTTGCAGATCGCCGACATGCAGGGCGGCACCTTCACCATCTCGAATGGTGGCGTCTATGGTTCGCTGATGTCGACGCCGATCCTCAACGCGCCGCAGTCCGGCATCTTGGGCATGCACAAGATCCAGGAGCGGCCGATTGCGGTTGGCGGGCAGGTGGTGATCCGCCCGATGATGTATCTGGCGCTGTCCTACGATCATCGCATCGTCGATGGCAAGGAGGCGGTGACGTTCCTGGTGCGGGTGAAGGAAAACCTCGAAGACCCGCAACGGGCGATATTGGATTTGTGATTGTGTTTGGTTTTTTCATTTTGCTCAATTCGTCATCCCGGCGAAAGCCGGGACCCCCTGAGCCCTTTCAATTGCCAACTCCGCCTGTCGAAATGTCCAAATGGGTCCCGGCTTTCGCCGGGATGACGGCTGTACAGAAGGGGTCAGCATGACCAGCGTCGCCATTGTGACCGGCGGAAGCCGGGGAATCGGCAGGGCTTGTGCGTTGAAGCTGGGGAAGCTTGGGCATCTGGTGGTTGTCAACTATGCATCCAACGCCAAGGCGGCGGATGAGGTGGTGGCGGCGATCGTCAAAGATGGCGGCAAGGCTGTTGCGGTGGCGGGCGATGTCTCGCAAGAGGCCGATGTGCTGGCGCTGTTCGCCGCAGCCGACAAGCTGGGGCCGTTGAAGGTGTTGATCAACAATGCCGGGGTGATGGATACCCAGGCGCGGCTGGATGAGATGAGCTTCGACCGGTTGAAGCGCATCTTCGATATCAATATCATGGGCTCGTTCCTGTGCGCGCGGGAGGCCGTGAAGCGCATGTCGACCAAGCATGGTGGCACGGGCGGCAGCATCGTTAATCAGTCTTCGGCCGCTGCTGTGCTGGGGGCGCCGGGACTTGGTGTTGAGTATGCGGCGAGCAAATGCGCCATGGACGGGTTGACCATCGGGCTCGGACGCGAGGTGGCGGCCGAGGGCATTCGCGTCAATGCGGTGAGGCCCGGCATCATCGATACTGAGATTCACAACAGCTCCGGGATTCCGGGCCGTGTAAAAATGATGCGCGACCTCATACCGATCAAGCGCGAGGGCCAGGCCGATGAAGTGGCCGATGTCATCGTGTGGCTGACGACTGAACACTCTTCATATGTGGTGGGAACCATCGTCGCCGTTGCCGGCGGACGGTGCTGATCAAATATCGGGACAAAGACCATGGCGAATGCGTTTGACGTTACTATCATCGGCACTGGACCCGGAGGCTATGTCTGCGCCATCCGCTGTGCCCAGCTTGGCCTCAAGGTCGCGGTCGTTGAAAAACGCGTCACGCATGGTGGCACATGTCTCAATGTTGGTTGCATTCCATCGAAGGCGCTGCTGCATGCGTCCGAGCTTTTCCATGAGGCGGGGCACAGCTTTGCCAAGATGGGCATCGTCGCAACGGCGTCCATCGACTTCGGCAAGCTGATGGGATTCAAGCAGGAGGCCATCGACGGCAATACCAAGGGCATCGACTTCCTGCTCAAGAAGAACAAGGTGACGGTGTTTCGCGGCGAAGGCAAGATTGCCGGACCCGGCAAGGTGAGTGTTGGAAGCGAGATCATCGAGACCAAGCATATTGTGATTGCCACCGGCTCCGACGTTGCGAAGCTCAAGGGCATCGAGATCGATGAGGAGGTGATCGTCTCATCGACCGGGGCTCTGGAACTGAAGAAGGTGCCGGAGACTCTGGCGGTCATCGGCGCCGGCGTCATCGGGCTCGAACTGGGATCGGTCTATGCGCGTTTGGGCTCAAAGGTGACGGTGATCGAGTATCTCGACCGCATCCTGCCGGGCATGGATGGCGATGTGGCGAAGAATTTCCAGCGCATGCTGCAGAAGCAGGGATTCGCCTTCAAGCTGTCTTCAAAGGTGACGGGTGCTGCAAAGTCCAAGGGCAAGGTGACGCTGAGCATCGAACCGGCGGCGGGCGGTGCGGCGGAAACACTCGAGGCGGATGTGGTGCTGGTGGCTGTCGGACGTGTTCCGTATACGGATGGTCTTGGTCTTGATGAAGCCGGCGTCAAGCGCGATGCCAAGGGCCGTATCGAGACCGATCATCACTATGCTACCAATGTTGCCGGTATTCATGCCATTGGTGATGTCATCAAGGGGCCGATGCTGGCGCACAAGGCCGAGGACGAAGGTATCGCACTGGCTGAAATCCTTGCCGGGCAGGCGGGCCATGTGAATTACGATGTCATTCCGGGCGTCGTCTACACCAACCCGGAAGTGGCGGCGGTGGGCAAGACCGAAGAAGAACTCAAAGCCGCGGGTGTCGAATACAAAGTTGGCAAGTTCCTGTTTCTCGCCAATGGACGTGCCAAGGCCAACCAGACAACCGATGGTTTCGTCAAAGTGCTGGCGGATGCCAAGACCGACCGGGTTCTTGGCTGTCATATCGTTGGACCGATGGCGGGCGAGCTGATTCACGAAGTTGCCGTAGTGATGGAGTTTAGCGGTTCGGCGGAAGATCTGGCGCGGACGTGCCATGCTCATCCAACGCTTTCAGAGGCTGTTAAGGAAGCTGCGCTTGCAGTTGCCGGGCGGGCCATCCACTCCTGAAGCATTAACTTGCGATACATGATCGGCGCGTAGCGTCCGGGTCTAACGAAAGAGATGCCGATGGACCGCATGCCGAAGCAAGTTGATATAATCGTGCTTGACGACGACATCGACTTGCTGTCGAGCGTCGCCGATCTTTTGAGCGACTGCGGTTACCGGGTGAAGGCCTTCGCCGATGCCGACTCGGCCATCGATTTCGCCATGGGGCAAAGCTTCGCGCTTGGGCTTTTCGATTACCGCCTCGGCAGCCTCAAGAACGGGCTCGATGTGGTCGAGAAGATGCAGGCGCTGGGCTGCAAGTCGACCTATGTGATGATTACCGCCGATGTCGAACAGGCAACGCAGATGCGTGCCGTGCATTTGAAACTGTTCGAATTCATGCACAAGCCGGTGAACCCCGAGAAACTGCTGGAAACCGTGCAGCGGGCTCTCGATCACGCGCAGCGGGTGGCGGCTTAACGCAAAGTCTGTTTGGTTGGGACAATCCTCCCAGCTCCGTCATGGTTCGCGAAAGCGGACCATCCAACTATCGGCGGAGACAGGGTGGTTCCTCCGCTTGCGCGGAGGATGACGGATTTTTGGGGTGATTCAATCACGCCGGGGATTGCTCCAAACTTCCAAATCTTGGTGAATGATTTCTGAACGGGCGATTGCATCGCCGTTCAGGCGGGTCCGCGCAGTGTCTCCACCATCAACCTGGTGATGAGGAGACTGTTATGGCGACTTATCTTACTGCGGGAAACGACGGTTATGTGGCGGATGGCGGCGAGATCGTGCATGCGCTGGAAGGCAACGACCAGATCTATATCGTCCATGTGGATGACAGCGATTTCTTCGGATACGACTTCGACTATTTTGCAGCGGCCGAAGTCTATGGCGAGCAAGGCGACGACTACATCGTCAGCTATGGCTGGGGTGACCGGCTTTATGGCGACAGCGGCAACGACACGCTGATTGGCGGCGGTGGCGCCGACATGCAGTATGGCGGCTCGGGCGATGACGAAATCTGGACCGGCACGAGCCGTGGTGACGTCGATGATGACGACGGCGACGTTGTGTGGGCGGGTACCGGCAACGATACGGTCTATCTGCAGAACGCCGCCAACAACGACACGATCCGCGGCGAAGATGGCTATGATACGCTGTATCTCTACAACGGCAGCGGATTGATTTCGCAGTTCTCGCTACTGGCTGGCGGATCGAACGCCGGATTGCTGGCCTCCGGCTTCGAGGAACTGCATTACTCCGGCGGCAACGGCTTCGAGGTGGTTGAGGGCGGCAACAGTGCCGATCACATTTCGGGTGGTGGCGGCACCGACATCATCTCGGGCGTCGGCGGCCATGATTCGCTGCTTGGCGGAAGTGGCGCAGACATCATCAATGGTGGCACTGGCGATGACGCGATGTGGGGCGGCAGCGAGGACGACATCATCAATGGCGATGACGGCGGCGACATTCTGCTTGGCGAGGCCGGCAACGACAAGCTCAACGACGGCAAGGGCAATGACGCGGTTGCCGGCGGCGACGGCAATGACACCATCCGCACCGGCATGGGCACCGACAGCGCCAATGGCGGCAATGGCGATGACATCATCCGCGAGGAGGGCAGCGATGTCACTTCCTATGTCTTCATGGGTACCACGGTGCCGGTGATCGGCGGTGACTCGCTCTACGGCGGGGCTGGCGATGATGACATCCAGGGTGGCACGGGCGATGACGATATCGATGGCGGCTTTGACGATGACATCGTCAATGGCGGCAGCGGCGTTGACGAGTTGACAGGCGGCGGCGGCAATGACCGCTTCCAGTTCTTCAGCATCAATGACTCAGGGCAGGGCGTGACGCGCGATGTGGTGACCGACTTCGCGGTGACGGCCGGTACCGGGTTTGCCTTCACCGACCGCATCGATGTTTCGGCGATTGACGCCATCCAAAGTCTTGGTGGTTCGCAAAACTTCAGCTTCATCGGCACGGCGGGCTTTTCTGCTGAAGGTCAGGTTCGCGTCCTGCAACAGGGTGACAATACAGTCGTCCAGCTGAACACTTCGGGTGCCAATGGCGCCGAGACGGCAATCGTGCTGCAGAATTTCGACTCGACAACGCTGACGTTTGTGGACTTCATCCTGTAGCGCATGACCACTTGTTATTGATCTACGAAGGTGCTTCCTCCCTCCCCCTTGTGGGGAGGGATCGAGGGTGGGGGTCCCGCGAGTCCCGCTGCCAATCACCCCCCACCCCTAACCCCTCCCCACGAGGGGGAGGGGGACTGCAGGATCATCCTATTTTGTTCACATGCCAGGACCGCACCTACGTGCCGGTGGTTGGTCTTGGGTTTGAGCCATCGAAGAAGCGGCCATAGCGAAATGGTCCGGGATCGACGCATGGGGTTTCACCCGTGACGATCTCGGCCATCAGTTTGCCGGCGCCCGGGCCTAAGCCAAAGCCGTGGCCGGAAAAACCGGTGCAGAGATGCAGGCCTTGCAATGTGTCGAGCTTCGAGATCACCGGCACGGCATCGGGCATGGCGTCGATGGCGCCGGCCCAGCGCTCGGCGATGCGCATTGGCTTGAAGACGGGGTAATACTCGACGAGCGTTCGTGCGGCGGTGTCGAGAATGTCCTGCACTGGCTCAGGATCGAGAATGCGGATCTGCTCGAAGGGCGTGACTTCGTCCAGTGCCCAGCGGCGTTTCAGCTTTGCTTCATCGATGAAACGTTTGCCGAGGCGCAGGCGCAGGCCCGTCCAGTCAAGCAGCAAGGCGGGCAGGAATTCGCGGAACAGACGGAAGGAATCCGGCACGATATCGGCCACCGAGCAATGATTGTGGCTGATGGTGTAGCCGCCATCGAGGCGCTTCCTGAAAGCGAAGTGGCCGCCCGACGCGGTGCGGGTGAGGCCAGTGTCGAGTGGCTCGGTGCGCATGACCGAGTTGATGACAGTCAGCTGTGGCAGGGGAATCCCAAGATTGTGGAGGAAGCGGCGTGACCAGGCACCACCGGCCAGCACCACGCTATCACATGCAATGGTGCCCTTCTCGGTGACGACGGCGGAGACGCGGCCGCCCGCAGTTTCAAGCCCGCGCACGGCGCAATTGGTGAAGATCTTGCCGCCCTTTTTCTGCAACGCTCTTGCCATGGCGGGCACGGCGATGAAGGGCTCGGCGCGGGCATCGTCGGGCGTGAAGAGTGCGCCCTTCCACGGTCTGGTGCAGCCCGGCTGCAGGGCATTGGCCTCGGCGGCGCCGATCATGCGGGGGGAGAGGCCGTGCGGTTTGGAGTTCGCCTCATACCATGTGGTGCGGGTGGCGAGTTGGGCATCGGTCTCGCAGAGATAGAGAATGCCGCAGCGGGTGAAGCCGGTTTCAGCACCGATGCGGGCGCTCATGCCATCCCACAAGCGAAGCGACACGCCAATCAGCGGGATTTCGCGCGGGTCGCGGCCCATCTGGCGGCACCAGCCCCAGTTGCGGCTCGATTGCTCGGCGGCGATCTCACCTTTTTCCAGCACCACGACATCAAGCCCGCGCTCCGCGAGCTCAAGGGCGGTGGAGATTCCAGCGATGCCGCCGCCGATGATGCAGACGGAGGCGCCCTTCGGCAGGCTGTGGTCAGGTGCTACGATAGAGATGACAGGCACGGGCGATGAAGCTCAGTTGATTGGCGTCAACGTGTAGCCCGCTTGCCGCAGGAGTTCCACCACGCCTTGCCTGCCGGGGAGGTGCAATGCGCCCACTGCAATGAAGATGTTGCCGTTTTCCAGCCATGGCTGGGCGCGCTTTGCCATGCGATGATTGCGCATGATGATGAGGTCGCGTTCGACGAACTGCATCATCTTCGCCTCTTCGGGCTTCATCGGCTGGATCTTGAGCATGAGCGGGATCATCGCGGTGACCAGCCGCTGTTCATAGAGGCTGACCAGGGTTTCGAACTGGTCGGGCACGGTCGCCGAAATCCGCGCTACCGCCATCAGGTAATCAAGCTGCTCGTCAAGCGGCAGGTTGGCGAAGAGCGACAGCTGCTCTTCCATCGTCTCGAGACCGAACACCGGAATGTCGACATCCTCGGCCTTGAGCGCCAATTGCGCATCAAGGGCGCGGATGCCGGCGGCGTTGCGGAGCGTTTCGCACAGCGGGAGGCTGATTGCCGTGGCGATGACCCAGGGCTGGAAACCGAACATGCCATTGATGGCGCCGGCTGGGAGATTGGGATTGTCGCGCACCAGGTGTTCTTCGGCATCGGGAATCAAATCCCAGACGGTTTGGCCGGGCGGCAGCACCATGTAGCGGGCCAGCTTGATGGCGGCCAATGCCTGGCGCTGCGGGTCGCCGATGTCAGCGATTTCCAGGATCAGGCTGTTGGCTTCGAACAGCGCCTTTTCGATTTCGGGCGACAAGGTGGTGACGCGCGGATCGGTGACATGCGCCGTGCCGAGGAGAAAGGAAGGATCAAACCCATCGTGCTCGATCTTCCAGAAGATGGCTTCGCCGTTTGGGATCGCCTTGGCCTCAGTGATCACGGCATCATAGGCGGCCGGGTTCTCGGCCTTGAGCTTGGCGGCGAGATCGGTGCCGGTGCAGGCCGGGGGTTCTTCGGCATTGGCCGTGGTGAGGCCCAACAGCAAGCAGAACAGGGCGGCTAAGAAGCGGGTCATGGGCGAGGGTGGGCCTTGCGATATTGTTGCAGGAGATGCGTGCTGTTGACTTCGGTGTAGATCTGCGTGGTCGACAGGCTGGCGTGGCCGAGGAGTTCCTGAATCACCCGGAGATCAGCACCATTCCCCAACAGATGCGTGGCGAAGGAATGGCGGAGCGCATGTGGCGTGGCGGTTTCAGCCAAGCCCAGCGCACCGCGCAAGCGTTCGACCAGCAATTGGATGTTGCGGGCGTTCAAGGGGCCGCCTTTGACACCGCGAAACATCGGTTGGTTTGGGTGGAGCGCCATGGGGCAGAGCTGTTGGTATTGGGCGATGGCGGATTGCGCGGCGGGGAGCAGGGGGACAAGGCGGGTCTTGTTGCCCTTGCCGGTGACGCTGAGCACGGTGCCTTCGGACTGCGCCGGGGTGAGCGACAGGGCCTCGGAAATGCGGAGGCCACAGGCATAAAGCAGCGTCAGCACGGCGCAATCACGGGCGATGACCCATTTCGGCGTGTCATCGGTCGCCAGTTGGTCGGCGCGCGTCACGTTGGCGGCGGCGGTGATCGACAGGGGCTTTGGCACCGCATGCGGCAGCTTGGGCGAGCGGATGGCCGACAGGGCGGCGTTGCGGAACAGGTTGTTCTTCTCGGCATAGCGGTAAAACGAGCGCAGGCTGGAGAGCTGGCGGGCGAGAGTTCGGCTTTCGGCACCGGCGTTGCGGCGCCGGGCGAGGAAAGCGCGGAAATCCGAAGCGGTCAAGGTTTCGAGATCGGCGATGGTGGCGGGGCCGCCCAAGTGACCGGCCATGAAGCCTGCGAACTGGCCGAGATCTCTGCTGTAAGCCTCAAGCGTCAGCGCCGACATGCGGCGCTCGGATTTGAGGGCTATCAGCCAAGTTTGAGCGGCGGTTGCGGCGTCGGGGGCGAATGTGAGGGCGAAACCGGACATGGGGGGAGAGGCTAGGGGGGAATGGTTGATGGAATCTAACTTGCGTGGACGTTTTGCGTTTGACGGCGTAGCTTCGACATTTAACTCTGGAGAGCCAATCTATGAGCTCGTGGCTGTACGTGGGTAAGCTGGACAATCCGTCTCTCGTCGATCCTGTCGCGGAATTTGTCCGCGCTACCGATGCACGGCCGGTTTCGCGGGGACTAAGCAATCCCTTTTTCTCCAGGAGAGCTAGGCATGCCGCCAATGACAATTTGGTGAAGGAATGGTTCGGACCGGAAAAACCGATAGCGAGCCTGTGCGTCTTCAACTTGGCGTCTATCGTCCTCTTTCTTGAACACACAGCTCAGTTGGAGGGATTAGCAAGCTCCAATGACGCCATCACGCAGAGCAGGTGGGCGAATCTTCCATACTGGATTGACAGCGTTTGGTTGCCGATCACCGGTCAGCCCAAGGTCAAGGTTCAAGACATTTTTGGCATGCCGACATTCTTGGGGTCGACGAGCGGGTTGCTGGCCGACTTGCTCGAGATTAACAACCTTTCGCCAATGAAACTGAATTCAATTCCACCACAGTATGACGTCATGCGCCGGGACCCGGTCGCATTCTTCAGACAGGAAGCAGAAATTTTGGAAGAACCGGACGTCTTGCGATGGTTGTGGCTGGCGTTATTTGACGCGGCTACGCTTGCGAATGAATATCAAGTTCCAGTGATTTCAGCTTGAGGATTGTCGTGCAATCATGCCGCAATTTTGCGCGGCTGTTGCGGCATCAGGCGCGAATGAGAGGGCGAAACCGGACATGGGGCGAGGGTAGAAGGGAATGGTTGATGAGTTACCACTTTCATCACGTCCCCAACACCCGTCATCCCGGCGAAAGCCGGGACCCCCTGTGATTTATCCGATAGAATTCTGCTTGGTATTGCGAGCACAATGGGTCCCGGCTTTCGCCGGGATGACGGACAATAGGGGTGGCGCTATGCTGTGCTGCTGATCGGGTCGCCATAGTGTTCGACAACCGGGAAGGGGTCGTAGAAGTGGTGCAATAGGGTGCGCCAGGGTTGGTAGCGGTCGCTGCCACGGAAGCCCTCGGTGTGGGATTCGAGCGTTTGCCATTCGACCAGCAGCAGGTAGCGATCGGGGTTTTCGAGGCAGGGTTTGACGTCGAGGCGGATGAAGCCGGGGGTGGCGGCGATGAGCGGCAGGGCTTGTTCAAGCGCCAAACGAAAGGCCGGGCTTTCACCCGGCCTGACGTTCAAGATGGCGTGTTCCAAAATCACAGGGTTTGGCCGGACTTTTTCCAGTCGGCCATGAACTGCTCGATGCCTTTGTCTGTCAGGGGGTGCTTGACCAGGCTCTTGATGACGCTGGCCGGACAGGTGGCGACATCGGCACCGATCAACGCGACTTGCTTCACATGCAGCGGGGTTCTGATGGAGGCGGCGAGGATTTCGGTGTCGAAGGCGTAGTTGTCATAGATCTGGCGGATCTCGGCGATGAGTTCGGTGCCATCCATGTGAATGTCATCGAGGCGGCCGATGAAGGGCGAGATGAAGGTGGCGCCGGCCTTGGCGGCCAGCAGCGCCTGATTGGCAGAGAAGCATAGCGTGACGTTGACCATGGTGCCACCCGAGGTCAGCGCCTTGCAGGCTTTCAGTCCATCGAGCGTCAAGGGCACCTTGACGGTGACGTTGGTGGCGATCTTCTTCAAGTCAGCGGCTTCGCGCATCATGCCATCAAAATCCAACGACACGACCTCGGCCGAGACCGGGCCTTCGACGAGGGCGCAAATCTCGGCGATCACTTCCTTGAAGGGGCGGCCGGACTTGGCAATGAGTGTGGGATTGGTGGTGACGCCATCGAGCAGGCCGAGATCAGCCAGTTCCTTGATGTCCTTCACTTCGGCGGTATCGACAAAGAATTTCATGGGCGCTTGTCCTTGCTGTTCGGTGGCGAGGCTTAGCCCCAGGCCACGTCCAAATCAACCTTCGGGTCGCGGCCGCATTGCAGGCGCGCCGTCTCCGAAAGTGTTGTTGCTAGATGGGAGAGATCGGCCTGGCCCAGGGACTGCTGATCGAGCGATGACACCGGACGGATGAAGCGCAGGCTGTTGGTGAGGAAGACAGCATCGGCGGAGAGGAGTTCATCGGCGTTGACGGCGCGTTCCTCGGTGGCGATGCCGATGTGGGCGGCGGCGGCGATCAGCACCTGGCGCATGACGCCGGTCAAGATTGCCTGGTCGCGGGCTGGCGTAATGAGGGCGCCGTCTTTCAGCAGGAACACGTTGGCGATGGTGGAGCAGGCGGCTTTGCCGTCGGTATTGAGCATCAGCGCATCATCGGCACCGCGCGCCGAAGCTTCGCGCGCCGCCATGATGTTGTCGATGTAGGAAGTGGTCTTGAGGCGGCTGGCGGGCGAGGCCTTGTTGCGGCGGATGGAACTGGTGATGAGACTGGCCTTCTGGAACATAAGCTGCGGATCGAAGGGGTCGAGGTTCAACAGCACTGTGGGATCGCCGCCATTGGCGCCGAGGCCACGAGTGGAACTGCCACGGGTGAGGGTGACGCGGAGAACATGATGGCTCTCGGCGATGCCATCAAGAAGTGCTGCGATGGCGTCATCGATGGTGGCGCGGTTGAAGGGGAGGCCGAGTTCCTTGGCCGCACCCTCCATGCGGGCGAGATGCATGTTGCCCCACAGCGGTGTGCGATTGAGGACGAGGATGGTTTCGAACAAGCCATCGCCCAAGAGCAATCCGCGTTCGCGTGGATCGATCTCCAGCATGCCCGGTGCCAAGGCGCCATTGAACCAGACGCGGTTCATGGGATGAGCTTCAGGAAATTGCTGAGCATGTCGTAGCCCCCTTCGGTCAGGATCGATTCGGGGTGGAATTGTAGGCCGAAGGTCGGGTGGGATTTGTGGCGAAGGCCCATGATCTCGCCTTCATCGCTGCGGGCGGTGATTTCGAGTGGCGTGTTGCGATCATCGAGATCGACAATCAGCGAATGATAGCGCCCGGCGCTGAAGCGCGGGGGAAGGCCTTGGAAGAGGTGCTTGCCGTCGTGATTGATTTCGGATGAGTCGCCATGCATCGGGCGGCGGGCGCGTTTCACCTCGGCGCCGAAGACCTCGCCCAGCACCTGATGGCCGAGGCAGATGCCGAGAATGGGGATGCGGCCTGAGAAGTCGCGCATGATGGCCATTGATTGGCCGGCCTCATGTGGCGTGCAGGGGCCGGGCGAGATGACGATGGCTTGGGCGTTGAGATCATCGCTGGTGACGGCATCGTTGCGGACAACGTGGGTGGGGGCGCCGAGTTCCTCGAAATAACGTGCGATGTTGTGGACGAAGCTGTCGTAATTATCGACGATGAGGATCATGGTGCGAAGGCCTCCATGATGCGGCGGACTTTGATGAGGCTTTCATCGTATTCGGCGGTTGGGTTGGATCTTGCGGTGATGCCACCGCCGCCCTGGACGCGGGCTACGCCGCCAGAGAATTGCGCGGTGCGGATGGCGATGTTGAAATCGCTGCGGCCGTTAAAGCCGATGTAACCGATGGCGCCGCAATAGACGCCACGGGCGCGGCGCTCGATTTCGGCGATGATTTCCATGGCGCGGATTTTGGGAGCACCCGTAATCGAGCCGCCGGGGAAGGTGGCGCCGATGACATCACCGATGCCTAATCCATCGCGCAATTCGCTGGTGATGACCGAGACGAGGTGATGAACATTGGCATAGGACTCAAGTCCGCAGAGGACCGGCACCTTGACGGTGCCGGGTTTCGAGACGCGGCTCAAGTCATTGCGCAACAAATCGACGATCATCACGTTCTCGGCGCGGTCCTTGCGGCTCGATGTCAGTTCGGCGATCAAGGCTGCATCGCGTGAGGGATCGGCGTCGCGGCGCCTGGTGCCCTTGATCGGGCGGGCCTCGATGGTTGTGCCATCATGGCGGAGCAGGCGCTCGGGTGATGATGAGGCGATCTGGATATCGCCAAAGTCCATGAAAGCGGCGAAGGTGGCGGGGTTCTTCAGGCGCAGCACACGGTAAAAGGCGAGCGGATCGAAACCTGGCGGGATCGCGGCCTCGAACATTTGCGTGATGTTAGCCTGGAAGATGTCGCCAGAAAGAATATATTCCACGGTGCGGGCGATGGCGGATTCATACTCGGCTTTGGTGAAGTTGGATTGCCAGCCGGTGATGATGTGCGAGCCCAAGGGTTTTGGCGCGGCGTTGAGCAGTGCCTCGAAGCGCTCGGCCTTTTCAGGATCGGTTGAGATGATCCAGGCGCGTTCCTGCATGTGGTCGAAGGCGGCGACGGTGTCATAGCGATGCAGGATCAAGTCCGGGCAGAGCGGATCGAAATCCGGAATTTTCGCATTGGGTTCGAGGCTGCGGCCGAAATCATAGGCGATGTAGCCGGCAAGGCCACCCTGGAAGGGTGGCAGGCCGGGGACGTGGGGTTGGCGGTGTTGCGCGACGAGGCGGGTGATCAGTTCGAGCGGCGTTTTCTGTTGCTTCACGCCATCGAGAAATGTGCCGGCTCGCGTGACTTTCAGGGTTTGCGCGGGGTTGCAGGCGAGGAAGGAATAGCGACCCAAGTGTTCCGAACGCATGACGCTTTCGAGCAGTGTGACGTGAGGCTGGCCTTTCAGCCGCAGGGCCAGGCTCGACGGCTCAAGGCAGACGATTTCGGTGACATGCGGGGTCATCATGGTGCAGCCGATATAGAACTGGAAGGCCTTCGCCCCAAAGTCTATTTCTGACGGGATGAGTGCCGATTCCGCCATTGCCGATGTGTTGCTGCCGCTGGCGCTGGATGGGGCCTATTCCTATCGCATTCCCACGGGCATAGGTTTGAGCCTTGGGGATTTCGTCGCCGTGCCGCTGGGGCCGCGGCAGGTGATCGGCGTCGTCTGGGGTTTGAAAGACCAGGCGATGACCAACAAGGCGTTGCGCGATGTGCTGCAGCGTTTCGACATGCCGCCGCTTTCGGACACGCACCGGAAGTTCATCGACTGGCTCAGCGCGTACTACCTCGAACCCGCCGGCAATGTGCTGCGCATGGTGTTGCGGGCGCCCGGCGCCTTTGAAGGCCCGCGCGAGCAGATCGCCTATCGCGCCACCGATTCGGTTCCGAAACGGATGACGCCGCAGCGGGCTAAGGTGCTGGAGGTGGCGCGCGAGGGTTTTGCCATGAAGGCCAGCGAGTTGGCGGCAGCGGCGGGGGTCGGCACGTCGGTCGTGAAGGCGCTGGTGAAGGATGGGGCGCTGGAAGCTGTGGCGCTTCCAGCACTGCGGCGATTCCTGCCGCCCGATCTCAATGCCGGGGGATTTGTGTTGTCGAAGGACCAGCAGGCGGCAGCCGCTGCACTTCGGGCCATGGTAGCGGCGCGCGCCCACAAGGTGATGCTGCTGGATGGCGTCACCGGATCGGGCAAGACGGAGGTTTATTTCGAGGCGATGGCGGCGGCCTTGGCGGCGGGCAACCAAGTGCTGCTGCTGTTGCCGGAGATCGCGCTGACGCAACCGTTTCTGGGGCGTGTCGAACATCGATTCGGATGCGATCCGGCGCAGTGGCATTCGGATGTGCGGCCGCGCGAGCGCGAGCGGGTGTGGCGGGGCGTTGCCGATGGCACGGCGCGGATCGTCGTTGGCGCGCGATCGGCACTGTTCCTGCCGTGGAAAAAGCTGGGGCTCATCGTTGTCGATGAGGAGCACGAGAGCGCCTACAAGCAGGATGAGGGTGTTCCCTACCATGCGCGCGACATGGCGGTGTTGTATGGGTCGCTGGCCAGGTTTCCGGTGGTGCTGTCATCGGCGACGCCCTCACTCGAGTCGCTCGTCAATGTCGATCGCGGGCGCTATGGCGTGGTGAAATTGAAGGACCGGCATGGGCGGCCGGATTTGCCGGAGATCGGGCTCGTCGACATGAAAGCCGTGAAGCTGACGGCGGGCAACTGGATTTCTGACCCGCTGTTTGACGCGGTGACCGCCACGCTGGCGTCAGGCGATCAGGCGCTGCTGTTTTTGAACCGCCGCGGCTATGCGCCGTTGACGTTGTGCCGGGCCTGCGGGCACCGGCTGGAATGTCCCAATTGCGCGGCATCATTGGTCGAGCACCGCTTTCGCAAGCAGTTGATGTGCCATCATTGCGGCCATCTCGAACCAATGCCGCAGGCCTGCCCCAAATGCCAGGTGCCCGGCCAGATGGTGGCGGTGGGGCCGGGGGTGGAGCGGCTGGCGGAAGAGGCGGCTGCGCGGTTTCCGGAGGCGCGGATCGGTGTGCTATCGAGCGACCTGGCGCGGGGCACGTTGCTGAGGGATGCCTTGGCGGATGTCGAGAGCGGGCACTATAATCTGGTCATCGGCACGCAGCTGGTGGCCAAGGGGCATCATTTCCCGCATCTGACATTGGTCGGCGTGGTCGACGCCGATCTGGCACTGGAGTCGAGTGACCCCAGAGGCGGCGAGCGCACCTGGGCGCTGATGGCGCAGGTGGCGGGGCGCTCGGGGCGCGGCGAGAAACCGGGACGCGCGATGGTGCAGACTTATTTGCCGGAGCATCCGCTGATGCAGGCGCTGAAAAAAGGCGATCGCGATTCCTATCTCGGTCAGGAGAAGCTGATCCGCGAAAGTGCGGGATTGCCGCCCTATGGACGGTTGGCGGCGATCATCATCTCGGGCGCTGATGCTCCGTCTACGGAGCGATTTGCGAAGGCGCTAGGGAACATGGTGCCACTGGCCGAGGGGGTGACGGTGCTGGGACCGGCGCAAGCGCCCATCGCGCTCGTGCGCGGACGGCACCGCTGGCGGTTCCTGGTGAAGGCCAAGCGCGAGGTGAATATCCAGGGGTTTTTGAAGCTGTGGTTGGAGGGCGTGAAGCCCAAGGGTTCGCTGGCGCTGCAGGTGGATGTCGATCCGTATAATTTCTTGTGAGGAGATGGCAATGGCGAAAGTAGTCCTTACTCGAAAGCAGATTGAGGAAGATCCCAACGTTTTCTGGAATGCTTTCATAGACGTCGTCACCGATGGTGATGACGAGACGCGAACGCCGCTACAGCGGCACTGTCACCTCTGCTTCACATACTATGGAGAGGTCATGAACGGCGGGCATTTCCAGTTCTTCGAAAACAATGGCGTTGAGTATGCGAGAGACGTTTTGCATTCACTGCATGGTCTGGGAATTGTTGTGGTTGCGGAAATACTTGAAGATGCCTTGAGAGTTGCCGCAGCGCGTCAGTGGCAGGTCATAGAATCGGTCGAGGAATTCGTCGAAAGCAGTCTAGAAGGGCTTTTCGAGCGACATGACGATGACTTTTATTCTCTCAAGCCTGATTTACTTGTGCTGCTGCAAGACATTGGTGAACGGCAAAGAGACGAGTTTTTCACCATCACTCCTTGATCTGGATATCGCCGCTAGCAGGTGGATGTGGACCCGTATCATTTCCTGTGCGGTGCGTGGTCCCTCACCTTCCCCATTGCTTTGCAATGGGTCCCCCTCCTCTACCGTAAACGGGAGAGGATAGGATGGTGCTTCTTCGTCTTCTCCCGTTTACGGGAGAGGTGGGGAGGTGAGGGGACGTCAGCTTGAGAACCGCCACTCCATGCGGTGACGGTAGACCTCGCCGGGGCGGAGGACGGCGCTCGGGAAATTCTTGTGGTTGGGGGCGTCGGGGAAGTTTTGCGGTTCGATGGCGATCGCTGCAAATTGCTGCAGGGGGCCGTTGCGGCCGGGCATTTCTGGGTTCCAGTGCCAGGCGGTGTACATCTGCATGCCGGCTTCGGTGGTCCACACTTCCATGCGGCGGTGTGAAACCGGATCGCGCAGCGTGAGGCCGTGGCGAAGCTGGCCGCGGCCGCCATCCAGCACCCAGCAGTTGTCGTAGTTCTCGGCCACTTTGCGGATCTTGCGGAAATCCCAGCGGGTGCCATCAACGCTCTGGATTTCGCCAGATGGCAACAACAGATCGTTCAAGGGCAGGAAACCTTGCGCATCGATGCGCATGTCGTGATCGAAGGCGTTGCGCGTACCACCGGAGAGATTCCAGTAGGTGTGGTTGGTCAGGTTGATGACGGTGGGCTTTGACGTCACCGCATGAAAGTCGAGCGACAGGGAGTTGCCGTCGATGGCGTAGGTGGCTTCAGCCGAGAGCGCGCCCGGGAAACCCTGGTCGCCATCGCCGGAACTGATGGCGAAGCGGATCGAATTGTCCGTGGGCTGAGCAGTCCAGCGGCGGATGGCGAAATTGTCGGGACCGCCGTGCAACTGGTGCTCGCCCATGTTGGCCACGAGCTGGTGTTCGTTGCCATCGAGCGTGAAGCGGGCGTTGGCAATGCGGCCGGCGATGCGGCCGCAGACCGCGCCCGCCGTCCAGTCACCGGCCATGATCTCAGCGTCCGTGCCGCCGCCGGCGATGACATCAACGCCATCGACGAAGACTGACATCAGCCGCGCGCCGAGGGTCGAGAAGGTGGCGCGGAGCGATTTCGATTTGAGTTCGAGCATGCTGGGGTCCCCTCTCCCGTCACGCCGCTTGCGCGGTGTGCCGACCTCTCCCGCAAGGGGAGAGGTGAACGTGATGAGTATTAGTGATTGTCGCGCGGGATGCCTTGGGTTTTGGCGATGCGCTGGAACTTGGTGGCGCCTTTCAGGACCATGCCGCCATCGAGCTGGCCGACTTCCTTGCGGAAAATCTCCTGCCACGGTGTCTGGCTGTCCGGCACTTTATAGCCGCCGGCTTTTTCGAGATCGGCGTGGCGCTGTTTCAGTTCGGCATCGGAGATCAGCAGATTGCAAGTGCCTTTGTTGAGATCGATCCGCACCATGTCGCCGTTCTTGATGATGGCCAAGCCGCCGCCCGCTGCAGCTTCGGGAGACGCATTGAGGATCGAGGGCGAGCCGCTGGTTCCCGACTGTCGGCCGTCACCGACGCAGGGGAGCGAACGGATGTTCTTTTCCAACAAGTAAGTTGGCGCGCGCATGTTGACGACTTCGGCGGCACCGGGATAGCCCAAGGGGCCGACGCCGCGGATGAACAGAATTGTGCTTTCATCGACGCCAAGTTTCGGATTGTCGATGTTGGCGTGATAGTCCTCCGGACCATCGAACACCACGGCTTTTGCCTCAAACGCATTGAGGTCCTTGGGGTTCGAGAGATAGCGGATGCGGAATTCCTCCGAGATGCCGCTGGTCTTCATGATGGCGTTGTTGAAGAGATTGCCGGTCAAGCGTTTGAAGCCAGCGTGTTCCTTTAACGGACTTCCGAATTCCTTGATCACCGAGCGGTCCCAGGAGAACTTGTCCTTGCAATTCTCGCCAATGGTCTTGCCGTTGGCGGTGATGCAATCTTCATGAATCTTTCCCGCGGCAATGAGTTCGGCGACGACGGCGGGAACGCCTCCGGCGCGGTGATAATCCTCGCCCAGATATTCACCGACCGGCTGCAGATTGACGAGCATCGGCAAGTCATAGCCATGCTTCTCCCAGTCGGCGACGGTGAGTTCGAGGCCTAAGTGCGCGGCGATACCGTTGAGGTGATTGGGGGCGTTGGTGGAGCCGCCAATCGCGGTGTTCACCGCAATGGCGTTCTCGAAGGCCTTGCGGGTCATGATCTTCGATGGTGTTAGATCTTCTTCGACCATGTCGACGATGCGGCGGCCGGTCATGTAGGCCATTTGTCCACGCTCGCGGTAAGGCGCGGGGATCGCCGCATTGCCGGGGAGCGACATGCCCAAGGCCTCGGTCAGCGAATTCATGGTCGTCGCGGTGCCCATGGTGTTGCAGAAGCCGGTCGAAGGGGCAGAGGTGGCGACGAGTTCGACGAAGCCTTCGTAATCGAGTTCTCCGGTGGCGAGTTTCTCACGCGCCATCCAGACGATGGTGCCCGAACCTGTGCGCTGACCCTTGTACCAGCCGTTGAGCATCGGGCCCG
>JANLTS010000333.1:0-4240 GCA_031363045.1 Hyphomicrobiales bacterium | reverse complement strand
TGCAGGCGGCGCTTCATGGCGTGGTCGAAAATGCAGGCTTTGCTCTTGCCGTTGGACTTGGCGTGATAGAGCGCCACGTCGGCATGATTCAGCAGTTCCTCGCTGTTGGCGGCATGGGCGGGAAAAAGGGCAACGCCGACGCTGGCACCGATGACGGCGTTGTGGCCTTCGATCTCGATGGGTTGGCGCATGGCGCGGACGATGGCGGCTGACGTGATATCGGCCTGCATGGTGGCCGACGCGCCCGACATCAGGACTGCGAATTCATCGCCTCCCAAGCGGGCAACTGTGGCCGAGTCGCCAGTGGCGGATTTCAGACGGCCGGCCACGGTCTTCAACACGGCATCACCGGCGCCGTGACCGAGCATGTCGTTCACTTCCTTGAACTGATCGAGGTCGACGATGAACAGCACGCAGGCAGCGCTGACGTTGCGGGTGATGGCGTTCAGTGTATTCATAAAGTGGAAGCGGCTGGCGGCACCCGTCAAGGGGTCGGTGTTGGCCTGGCGCTCGATTTCGGCCAGCCCCTTCACACGTTCGGTGGCATCCTGGATTGTACCTTCGATATAGACGGGCTTTCCCGCGTGATCGCGAACGTACCAGGCGTTCTCGGTAATCCAGAGTTTCTTCCGGGTGCGATGGCTATAGACTTCCGACACCAGATCGCGGACTTCGCCCGCCGTCGCCATCAGCTGCTGAAACATCGCGGGGCGTTCGAGGTCGACGTACCAATTGCCGCCGTTCAGCTGCACCGCAGCGCGATATTCTGCCTCGGTCTCGTAGCCATTGAAGTTGACGAGGGCGCGGTTGGCGCGCACCGGCGTTCCATCCGGCTTGTCGCGATAGATGCCGCAGACGGCATTTTCGAACAGGCCGCGGTTTTCCGATTCGGCCAGGTAAAGGCTTTCCTCGCGGCGGCGTTCGCGCGTGATGTCTTCCACCAGCAGCACCTTGCTGCCATCGGCGAGGCTGTCCAGTTGAATTCTGATGACCTGGCCATCGTCGCGGTGGATTGTGGCGCTGTCGCCGCCGTCGCTCACCATGACGTCGGGCGTCGTGAGAATTGCCGTCACATCTTGGATATCGAATTCGCCTTCCATGAAGCGGGATGGCAATTGCAAGAGTTCCACCGCGCGGGCATTACAAAGTTGAACCGTGCCGCCACGGCCCAAAATCATGATGCCATGGCGGATGCTGTTCAGCGTGATGCGCAGTTGCTCGTGGGCCTGCGACAGGTGGCGTCTGGCATCATCCAGTTCGGCCGCCAGACGCTGTGTTGCTGGATCGCCATGCTCAGCATCGTGCCGGGCCTGCCGCAAGACCATGGGATGACGGGTCACGGACATGCCATCCATTCGTATCCGCAAACCTTCTTGAGGTCCGGCCAGTTTGTTGTGGTGTTGCGTTGCATTACGTTCCGTTCGCCGGGGTCAAGATTGCCATCGATCCCTTTACAATTGCATTAACGACGAGAATGCAATTTATAATTGAAAATCCGATTGTCGCAACCAGAGGCAGGAATTGCTATCACCCGGGCATGAGTCCCACCGTCAGCCTTGATGCCACCGACTGGAAGATCCTGCGGGAGTTGCAGCGCGATGGCCGCATTACCAATGTCGAGCTGGCAAGCCGTGTGGGCCTGTCGCCGCCGCCGTGCCTGCGCCGCGTGCAGGCCCTCGAAAAAGCCCAGGTCATTACCGGCTACCGGGCGCTGCTTGATGCCGGCGTTCTGGGTTTCGATGTCCGAATGTTTGCCTTTGTCGGGCTGAAAAGCCAGGCCGAAAGCGAACTCAAGGCTTTCGAGGCCAAGGCCCGGCAATGGCCGCTGGTGCGCGAAGCCTATGCGATTTCGGGCGAGGCCGATTTCCTGCTCAAATGCGTGGGGCGCGACTTGAGCGCGCTACAGGATTTCATCATCGGCGATTTGAGCGCTGCGGCCAATGTCGAGAACGTCAAGACCACGCTGATCTTGCGCGTGGCGAAATATGATCCGGGAGTTCCCATACCGTGACCACCACGTCCCGCGCCGGTTGGTTCAGCCTGACATCTTCCGCCCTCACCGCCGTAGTGGTGGGCTTCGCCTCGACCATCCTCGTCATCATGGAAGCAGCGCGCGCGGTAGGGGCGAGCCCCAGTCAACAAGCTTCATGGGCGGCAGCACTCTGCTTTGGCATGGCGATCACAACGGTCATCCTGTCATGGCGCTACAAGACGCCGATGATCACCGCCTGGTCGACGCCGGGCGCGGTGCTGATCGCCACCAGTGCGACGGGCGTCACTTATGCCAATGCGCTCGGCGCCTTCGTGGTGGCGGGCGTGCTGATGCTGGTGGCGGGCCTCATCAAGCCCCTGGAAAAAGCCATCGAGAAAATACCGGCACCGCTTGCCGCCGCCATGCTGGCCGGCGTGCTGCTGCGCTATACGCTGGGCGTTCCCGGTGCGGCGATGGCGATGCCGCTGTTCGTGTTGCCGCTGATCGTGGTGTTCTTCGGTCTTCGCATGTCATGGCCGATGTTTGCCGTGCCGGTGGTCGTGGTGCTGGGTGTAGCGATGGCGGCGTTCAGCGGCAGCTTTGCCGGCAATTGCTGCAGCTTCGGGATCACCGCGCTGGAATGGACGACGCCAACCTTCGATATCCAGACCATGTTGTCGATTGGTGTGCCGCTGTTTCTCGTCACCATCGCCTCGCAGAACCTGCCGGGCTTCGCGGTGCTGCGGGCAGCCAACTATCAGCCGCCGGTGCAGCCGGCCTTGTTCGTCACCGGGCTGGCCTCGACATTGCTGGCGCCGTTTGGCAGCCATGCCGTCACCATGGCGGCGATCACCGCGTCGATTGTCACCGGACCTGACTGCCATCCCGATCCCGCCAAGCGCTGGCTGGTGGCCTGGCCCTATCTGGTGTTCTATGGGCTGATCGGCCTGACAGCCGCCAGCGTCGTTCAGGTTCTGGGCGCGTTGCCGAAGGAACTGATCACCGCAATTGCCGGACTGGCACTGTTCTCGCCCTTGATGGGCGGCATCACCGCCATGATGCGCGACCCCAAGGACATCGAAAGTGCGCTTGTCACGTTTCTGGTGACGGCCAGCGGGTTGTCCATCGCCGGTGTGGGTTCGGCCTTCTGGGGATTGGTCGCGGGCCTGGTGCTGTTCGGCGTCAGGCATGTGAAGGAGATGCGAAGGGGGTAAGTTTGCTCAGGCGACTCCCAGGAACACCGCAAGCGCTCGCGTGACCTGTAGCATGACCGTATCATCGGCATGACCAATGGTTTCGCCGAAACGCTCGCGGGGAAGCGTTGTCATCTTGTCGATGGCGATTTGCGATCTTTGCCGCAGGCCGTTTTCCGGCGTCGGCTCAAGTGTCAGCCGGAGCAAGGGAACGTCAGCGCGGAGGTGCGAGGTCAGCGGGCAGATGGTGAACGACGGCAGCGCCGAAAACACATCGGACTGCACAATGAGAACCGGGCGCGGCTTGCCATAGTCACCCGGTGCTGCGGCAACCACAATGTCGCCGCGGCGGATCAGCCGGTTTGCCACGGTGTTGCGGCATCGATAAAGTCTTGAAGTTCATCGCCTGCGGGATCGCCAGCGGCGATTGCCTTGGCCTGCTTGTGGGCTCTGGCGATGAAGGCAGGTGAAGCCGTATCCGGCAGCCACAATTGCACCGGCTTCAAGCCCGCAGCGCGGAGCCGGGCACGATAATCCTGCATGCGGCGGGTTGTTGGCTTTGGGCGCGTATTTGACATGTATCGATACTAACACGTAACATGTTACGCTGCAAGGGCAAGCCAAGGGTTGATCTTGGCGGTGTAACAGCCCAAGACTCGCCATCGACGGCTTAACGTGATGGGAGATTGCTCAGATGACCCTTGCCCAGTTCCGCCGCCTGTTGCTCGCTGCAGCAATCGCCACAACCCTATTGTCGGCTCCGGCCCTTGCTTATCAGGCGGTGCCGGTCGGTACTTTCACCAATCCCATCGACATGCGCGTGGCGCCGGGGCAGCCGGGCAATCTTTATGTGGCGGAGCAGCCGGGCAAGATCATCGTGCTGCGCAACGACGTGCGCGTCAGCCGGCCGTTTCTTGACATTGAAGACCTGGCGCTTTTTGCCGATGAGCAGGGGCTGCTGTCATTCGCCTTCGCGCCGGACTATGAGACGTCGCGGCGTTTCTATGTGCTCTATGTCAACAACGCCGGAAATGTGGAGGTTGACGAGTTCAAGCGCTCGGGCACCGATCCCCTG
>JANLTS010000320.1:0-4237 GCA_031363045.1 Hyphomicrobiales bacterium | reverse complement strand
CGAACCGCAGGTTTTCATCCTTGGCGAAAATTGAAGTCGGCAGATGATCGAGGATGTCGAGCAGAACGCTGGCGTCCTGGATCCTTTGCGGTGCAGATAGTTCGTCAGCCATGATGTTCTCTTTTTCTAGCAAGTGATCACCGATAAAGCCGTGCCACAGGCTACCCGTCGGGCTGGACAACCTCGTTCGCTCGGACAACACTATGGACATCATGGTAAAGATTCCCTTTCGACGGCCGGCCCGTTCCGGCGGCTGCCAATGCGGCGCGGTGCGCTTTTCAATCGCCGGTGGTTTGGGAAAGGCCGGCATCTGCCATTGCCGCATGTGCCAGAAAGCCTTCGGCAATTTCGGCGCGGCGCTTGTGAGCGTTGTGGCCAGCGAACTGCACTGGACGCGCGGCGCGGCGGCCGAGTTTCGCTCTTCGAGCATCGTCGCCCGCGGTTTCTGCGCGGCGTGTGGAACACCACTTTACATGCGCGAGGATGGCGACCCGAACTACGAGGTGGCCATCGGCGCACTCGATGATCCCAACGGTATTGGCCCAATGTCAGAACAATTTGGCGTTGAAAGCAAAGCCGACTGGTTTGATGGCCTGCGCGATCTGCCGCACCAGAAAACCGGCGATTATCGGTCTGAAGGCGACATGCAAAAGCTCAGAAGCTTTCAGCATCCTGACGAAGACACGGAGCATTGGCCATGAACAGCGACGTCCACGCAACCGGCGGCTGCCAGTGTGGGGCCATCCGCTATGCCATTTCGGCACCCTTCGAGAACCCCCACATCTGCCATTGCCGCATGTGCCAGAAGGCCTTCGGCAACTATTTCGCGGCACTGGTGGGAACGAAGAAGACCGGTCTCGCCTGGACGGCGGGAACGCCAACGTTTTTCAGGAGCTCGTCGATTGTGGCACGCGGTTTCTGCCGCGATTGCGGCACGCCGCTGACCTTTGCCTATGATCATTCCGACCGGATTGCCGTGTCGATCGGCTCGCTCGACCATCCGGAGATGGTGATGCCGGCCGTGCAGTTCGGTATCGAAGGCAGACTTCCAGCCTTTAGCCTGTTGCATTCGCTTCCCGGCACTCGCACCGAAGATGACATCCCGGCCGACATGCTGGAGAAGCTCAAAAGCCTCCAACACCCCGACCGGGACTAGCCCCCTCTACTGGGCGTAGTGTTCTACGGAAATGGACCTGTCTTGGGTCATAAGCGCCCGCCTTGCACGGATTTCATCATTCATCGCCAGCACCTCTGTCGATGCCGTGGTTTCATGCAAGCAAGGCACCACGCCGTGGATCATTGCAGCGAATGCGGCCCGGAACAGCCGCGCCGCGAAGCCGAAGGCAAACCCCATGTGCTCGAAGTAGCTCTCGCCGACGCGGGCCGGGTGGTCGTGGAATATCTCTTTCAAGTTTGGCATGGCGTCAAATCCCCCGGGCTCAGCATCAAGTGTTGGCAAGATGCCATGGAGCGGGCGGGAATTGCTCCCAAACTTTCGGTTGAATCCGCTAGTTTTTGGGATAAAATCCCACAACTGGAAAGGAAGCGACCATGGATGATCGAGACCGGGAGATTTTGCGGGAACTTCAGCGCGACTGCTCGATCTCGATCGAGGAACTGGCGGCGCGCGCGAACCTGTCGCGCAATGCCTGCTGGCGAAGGGTGAAACTGCTGGAGGAACATGGCGTCATCCGCGCCCGGGTTGCCTTGCTCGATCCCGCCAGGCTCAATCTCGGGCTCACTGCCTTCATCGCCATTCGCACCTCCGCCCATGACCAGAAATGGCTCGACCAGTTCAGCGCCGCGGTGCGCGACATCCCCGAAATCATCGGCGTCTACCGCACGACAGGCGAGACCGACTACATGCTGCAAGCCGTGGTGCCCGATATCGCCGGCTATGACCGCCTCTACAAGCGGCTGATCGCCAAGGTGCCGCTCAACGATGTGTCATCGTTCTTCGTCATGGAGAAGGTGAAGGAGACAACCGAACTGCCATTGGGCTATGCCTGATTGACAGCGATCCTTCAAAATTGAAGTATCTGCTGCCGGGGATCGGGAGGACACAAGATGACAGTTCACGAAGGCGGATGCTTGTGCGGCAGTTTGCGCTACCGGACACTTGCTGATCCGTTGCGGGTGACGGTCTGCCATTGCCGTTTCTGCCAGCGTGCCACGGGTGGGGCTGCGCTCGTCGAACCTATTTTCAACAAGCAGGATGTCGAAATCATCAACGGCACGCCATCGGTCTATGCACATCGGTCCGAAGGCAGTGGCAAGCTGGTCTATGTGAACTTCTGCGCCACCTGCGGCACCAAGACGTGGCTGGCCTTCGAACGCTTTGATGCTGTGTTCGGCCTTTATGCCGGCACGTTCGATGACCCCAACTGGTTTGAGATCGAGCCCGGCAATGCCAAGCATATCTTCCTCGACATGGCACGCCGCGAAAGTATCATTCCACCCGGCCTGCCGACATTTCGCCAACACGCAACACGGAACGATGGCACACCGTGCCAGGTAACGATTTATGACGCGCCACATACCATGAGTGCCGAGCAACAGTCCAAGTAAAGTGATGAGGCCCTCATCCCCCTTCGGGACCCCCATGGCTGCGCCACGGGCGAAGGCGCTGGAGCCGCAAGTACGATGTGTGTGCGAAGGGAATTCTTTCCGCATGTGCCTTCTCCCGTTCGCAGAATGGGAGAAGGTGGCCGACAGGCCGGATGAGGGCTCTTTTCCTGCTTATGCCAAGGCCGCCGTGATCGCGGCAATTGCTTCCTCGGCCTTGTCTGCATCGGGGCCGCCGGCTTGGGCCATGTCGGGGCGGCCGCCGCCGCCCTTGCCGCCGAGCACGAGGGAACCGGCCCGCACCAGATCCACAGCGTTGAAGCGCGATGTCAAATCTGCCGTCACACCGACGATCAGGCCAGCGCGGCCTTCGTCATTGATGCCGATCAGCGCCACGACTCCGGAGCCGAGCCTGGCCTTGCCTTCGTCAACGAGGCCTTTCATGTCATTGGGCGAAATGCCCTTCATAATGCGGGCCATCAGCTTGGTGCCGTTGACTTCGGAAATACCGTCATCGCCACCTGCGGCACCGCCACCCATGGCGAGTTGTTTCTTGGCTTCGGCCAATTCCTTCTCGAGCTTGCGGCGTTCGTCCAGCAACGACTCGATGCGGCTGACAATCTCCGAAGCCGGCGCCTTGAGCACTGCTGCTGCTGCCTGCACTCGGCGGTCCTGCTCTTCAAGATAGGCGCGAGCCGCCGGTCCTGCCAAAGCCTCGACACGCCGCACACCAGCTGCCACCGCACTCTCCGAGATCACCTTGATTAGCCCGATGTCGCCGGTGCGGAACACATGCGTGCCGCCGCAAAGTTCGAGCGAATAGATCGGCCGTCCGGCACCGTGCGCATTGCGGCCCATCGAGACGACACGCACTTCGTCGCCATATTTTTCGCCGAACAGCGCCATGGCGCCTTCGGCGATTGCCGCGTCAACGCTCATCAGCCGCGTGGTGACTTGATCATTCTGCAGCACGATTTCGTTGGCAATGGCCTCGACCTGGGACAGCTCGTCATGGCTCATCGACTTGTTGTGGGAGACATCGAAGCGCAGCCGGTTAGGTTCGACCAGCGAACCCTTCTGGGCAACATGCGTTCCGAGCGTCAGCCGCAGCGCCTCGTGCAGCAGATGCGTGGCTGAGTGATGGATGCGGTTGCCGGAGCGGCGCTGGTGATCGACATGCAACTCGACGGCATTGCCTGGCTTGAAATTTCCCTTCTCCACTTCACCGATGTGGATGAAGACATCGCCAACCCGCTTCTGGGTCTCGCTGACACGGAAGACCGCACCGTCGGCTGTGCGGATGACACCGTGATCACCGGTCTGGCCACCGGACTCGCCATAAAACGGCGTCTGGTTGACGATGATCGATCCCTCGTCGCCGGCGGTCAGACCGCTGACCTCCTTGCCATCGACAACGATGGCGCGGATGATGCCTTCCGCCGTCTCGGTATCGTAGCCCAAGAATTCCGTGGCGCCGACGCGCTCGCGCAATTCGAACCAGATGGTCTCGGTCTTGGCTTCGCCCGAGCCTTTCCAGGCGCGGCGCGCATCCTCGCGCTGAGCTTCCATGGCGGCACTGAAGGCATCCGTATCGACGAGAATGCCGCGCGGCTTCAGCGCATCCTGGGTGAGATCGAGCGGGAAACCATAGGTGTCGTAAAGCTTGAAGGCG
>JANLTS010000531.1:0-20810 GCA_031363045.1 Hyphomicrobiales bacterium | reverse complement strand
CTGCGATTGATGGAGAACTTCCACCAGCATCAGGTCGAGCACGCCGTCACCGAGGCGCTCCGGCTTGGCGCCATCAGCTTCGATGCGGTGAAGATGCTGCTGCTGGCCCGGTTGGAGAACCGGCCAGTCCGGCTCGATCTGACATTCTACCCTTACCTGCCGGCCGCCACGGTTGGCACAACCGACCCCCGCGCCTACCTCGGGCTCATTGCCAGTCCAGGCTCGATCCCATCGCCAGAGAGGATGTCAGCATGACGATGTCCCACGACACCGCAGTGCTGACAACTGTCGCTCCCCAGGTGCTGCTCGGCAATCATCTCAAGGCCCTGAAGCTCCCCACCTTCGCTCGTGAGTATGACAAGGTCGCAATGGAGTCAGCCCAGGACCGCGCCGACTACCCGCGCTATCTGTTGCGGCTGTGCGAACTCGAGCGCATCGACCGCGAACGGCGCAATGTCGAGCGCCGCATCCGGCTGGCGCGCTTTCCCCAGACCAAAAGCCTCGATACCTTCGACTTCGCCGCTCAAGCCTCGCTCAACAAGGCACTGGTTCTCGAACTGGCACGCTGCGAATGGATCGACAAACGCCATAACTGCATTGCGCTTGGCCCCTCCGGCACCGGCAAGACCCACATCGCCCTGGCCCTGGGACTGGCGGCCTGCCAGAAGGGATACAGTGTTGCCTTCACCACCGCTGCCGCCCTCGTGCACGAACTCATGGAAGCCCGCGACGAACGCCGTCTGCGGGCCCTGCAAAAGCACCTCAACACCGTCAAGCTGCTGATCGTTGATGAGCTGGGCTACGTGCCGTTCACCGCGGTCGGCTCGGAGCTGCTCTTCGAAGTGTTCAGCCAGCGCTATGAACGCGGCGCCACGCTCGTCACCAGCAACCTGCCATTCGATGAATGGACGACCGTGTTCGGCTCGGAACGCCTCACCGGTGCGCTGCTCGACCGTCTCACCCATCATGTCCACATCCTGGAGATGAATGGCGACAGCTTCCGCCTTGCCACCAGCAAGAAGTCCCGGCGTGGCGCGGAGCAGACTCCGAACGAAGGCCAACAATCATCAACCAAGGGAGGCGCCACAACCGTGGCTTAAAACAGCGACGCGCTGTAAACCTCGCTTCGCTACGCTACGCGTGGCTTACAGCGCGCAACAACACACCATGCAAACCGGGGCTTCTCAGCCCCTTTCTCTCAACCCGACTGGTACACGATCACGCCGCCACACTGCACATTTTGTCTCCGCCATTGACATCGGCGAAATGACTCGTAAGATTATTGCAGCGGGCGACGATCCTGATAGGCCACGCGGAGGCGCGAATGCGCGCTACCCGTCGCGCAGCGAGGCTGTTTATAGGGTAATATGCGATCTTGCTCGCGCGAGTTGCGACGACGCAACGATCCGCTCGGTTCTTGTCAATCCCGAATTCAAGATATCTGAATCAATCTTGGAGAGAAGGCAGCCTTCCGACTTTGCCCAAAAGCAAATCGAAAGGGCTCGGCAGGACTTGTCCACGACTTGGCCCAACGTCAGTCAAAACGGATCTACGAGGCCAACGTTTGCCAACGCGCGCGCGGCAATTCGGCGGCTATTCTTTCCGATGGGCGCAAAGGGCAGGTGAGGGTGCACCCTGACGGAGAGCATTCGAAAAGGTTCGATATCCCGCGCTGGCTAGCCGAGAATGGATTTGAAAAGGTCAACGCGCTGGGCTCGACGGACTACGGCGGGGTCTACCGGCGTGGAGAGCAGGACATCATCATAAATCCCAAGTCCGGCCTTGGTGATGTCACTGGCGTGATTGATGGACGTCCCGTGCATGTTGAATGCAAGGGTGGCACGATCAACACCACCCACGCCGGGCAGATATCGAAACTGCGGCGGGGGCTATGCGAGGCGGTCGGGCTGTTAATGGCTCGCCATTCTGACGAGGCTCGGGAAATTGCCGCAGTCCCTTGGACGCCAGTCACTGAAAGACTCGCCAAAAGCATGTCGGGTCGGTGCGCGAAGGCAGGCATCGAGATCGCCCTCATTAAGCGCGATGGATCGATCTTGTGGGACACGAATATTATTTAAATTCAAGAGGTTGATGGTGCCGCTTGCAGGACTCGAACCTGCGACCCCCGCATTACGAATGCGGTGCTCTACCAACTGAGCTAAAGCGGCCCGATGAGGGCCGGGACCCTACTAATCCCCTACTACTTCAAATCGTACTCTACCAACTCACTGTTTCAACTCAGTTTTCCGAGAGTCACCCGCTAATTACGAATGCGGTGCTCTACCAACTGAGCTAAAGCGGCAGCTTGCCGAAGCGGCGCCAGCGATAGACTGTTTCGTCGGCGAATTCAACCATCGGCGGACAAGGTTTTTCCGGAACCACGCGCCGGAGTGTCGAAATCCTCCGGTAGGCCCGGATCATCGGGAGGGCGCTGTGAAACCACCATTTTCGGCGCCTCGATCGCCTTCACCGGGGTTGCAATCGCGGTGACTGCCGCAGGGGCGGCGATCATTGCCTGCGTATCGGCTTCAAACTGCTCGGGCATTTCGAAGGGGGCCTTCCATTCGCACGGTACGATTTCACCCGAAACTGGTGAAACCGGCGTCCAGCGCGGCGAGGCGACACCGTCCGACACCCAGATCGGATCGCGCGGCGCGTTGAGAGCCCTGGCCAGCCATTCCCGGGCCCGGCCCTTGTCACCGTTGGCCTCTTCGATATCGGCCATCAGGGCGCAGATTCGGGCTTGCGGACGGGAGTCGGCATAGGGTTTCAAGGCTTCGCGCGCAATCTCCCAGCGCTTGGCCTTGATGGCAGCCCGCGCCAGTGCAACAGCACCCTCGATACCGTCTTTGTTCTGGGTAATCAGGTCGCGGACACGTTCGAAGCGGGCCTCTGGCTTGTCGCCTGGCATGAGATTGGCCTGAATCTCAGCGAGGTCAGGATGGGCGGCGAGTGTCCAGGTTTCCTTGATGATCTTCGCCGCTTTGCGCTGCGACGCCTGGGTGATGAGGACACGCGCTGCAACGGCTGCTGCTGGGACCAGTGATGGATCGAGCTTGTGGGCCTTGAGCGCCAGTTCGAGCGCTTGCGGCTTGTCGCGATCCTCGAGCCCCATCGCCTGGGCAGCCAGCATGGCGGCTTGCTTGCGGTTACCTTCGGCCTGGGCAATGAGCCCGGACTTCATCTGTTGGGCCAGTGTTGTGGAAGCTGCCGGGAAGTCGCGGGCCGCTGATTGAAGCTGTAGCACGGCCGTGGAAGCCCAGGCGAGGCGGGGATTGAGGGCCAGCGCCCGCTCGGCATAAGTGCGCGCCATGGCGGCATCGCCGGATTGCCGGGCATCGGCAAAAAGCCCGCGCAGGCCCAGGGCTTCGGTGTCAGGTGATTTGGTCATCGCCTCGAAGATGCGTTTCACCGAGGCACGGTCGCCTTTCAGCTGGGCTGCCTGGGCGGCCAGCACATTGACCAACGGCTCGTCGGCAAGGGCATTGCCGGCGATTGCCGCGTGCCTGGCGGCTGCGGTGGCATCGCCCGCACCCGCCGCGATGATGCCGCGTGACAGCGAATCATAGCCTTTGCGGTTCTTGCGGAACTGCCAGTACTGGCCAACCGACTGCGGGCTGTTCCACAGCCGCCGGAACATGCTCCAGAAGAACCAGATGGCCAGCACCGCAACGAAGGCCAGCGCCACGCCCGCCACAAACGTCATCTCGATTTCGCGGCCGAGCCAACGGACAGTGAGAGTACCCGGCCGGTCGGCCAGCCAGGCAAATCCTGCGGCCAGTGCCGCCAGCAGCAGGAAGCGCCAAACAAGCTTGATCATTGCACGCCACCTTGTGCCGCAATCTGGCGCAAGACGGCTTCTGAAACCTGTTGCACTGCGGCTTCAAGCGAAAGCCTTGCGTTCACACGGTCAAGCCATTGCGACAGCGGCGCGGGCTTGGCGCCTTCTGCGGCATCAACCGTGGCAATTGCCTGCGACAGGTCTCCGGCTTCCGCCAGTGCGGCAGCCTTCTCCGCAACTTCCGGCCAATTGGTCTCGCCAATGTCACGAATCGTGATGATGCCTGAGAGCGAACCGAGCAGCCAGTCGAGATAGCCATCGCCCGCGGGCTGCGGCGCTTCGGGTTGCGGCAGGGTTGGGATGGCATCACGAAGCTCTTTCGCCAGACCCGTTGGCGAAGGCAGGCCCTGGGCGGCATGGGCGGCGAGAACATCGAGGCCGACGGCCGCCGGAACCATGCGGGCGATGCTGTCATACTCCGGCTGGAACGATGCACCTGCCGCAACCTTGGCCTTGAGGTCGGCCAAAGCTTGCGAAAGAGCGGTCGTTAGTGCCGTCGTGTCGCTGGTGCCGGGCGTGGCCTTGAGACTGGCCACTTCCTTCTCAAGCGCGGTGATGCGCTGGTTCAATGCGGTGAGCGTCGCTGGATCGGCTGTGCCGGTGCCATTTGTCATCACTGGTGTACCGATGGCGGCCACGGTACTGTTGAGACCGTCGAGATCGGCGCGCGCTGTCTTGAGCATGGCCTCGGCCGCAGCTATTCGGGTTTCGATACCGTCGATGCGCGAATTCGCACCGGAGACGTCGGCTAAGGCCGACTTGACGGCACCATCGGCAGAGGCCGCCGTGGTCTTGGCGTCATCGGCAGCTTGCGAGACCGCGAGCAACTGGTCACTCATGGTTTTGGTCTTGGCTTCAAGCCCGTCGAGTTGTGTCTTCATCGCTGTCATTTCAGCGGTGGGCAGGTAACCCGAAAGCAGGTCGCGGTAAATCCATGCACCAGCGATAACGCCAGCGATGAGGGCGGCAATGACCCAGCGCGCCAGGCCGCCTTTGCGTTTCGCCACAGCATGCGGTGGCGGAGCTGGCGTAACCTTGTCTTCGAACGCAGGGATTTCCTCGGTTTCGATCCCAGACGCATCGGGCCCCAGCCGCGCGGCATTGTCCGCGGCCACATCGGGGCTGATGTCCTCGGCTTCAAGGTCGATCACCTGCGGTTGCGGCTTGCCGTCGTTTTCGGGTCTGTTTTCACTCATGGGATTGGCCTAACGGGTTCACCGGCAATGTTCAAGCAGCGCCAGTATCGCAGTCTCGTCGGGCGATGAAGCGACTGTCGCAGACCAAGTCTCCGGCAGGACTGCGGCAACATTGCGCGACAGGCAGAGGTGGAGGACGCGGGCAGCCTGCTGCTCCAATCCTGCTGCCATGACGAGCCCTTGCCAGATACGGGCAGTGCGTGGCGAATAGAGCAGTACAGCATCAAGCTCACCCGACCGCAGCGCCTGCCCGGCGTCGCCCAGCGATTGCGCTGGTACCGCGTCATAGAGGATCGCCCGGTGGCAGGAGAAGCCGGCGGCATTGAGTTGCGCTTCAAGATCACCCGCCGTCTCGGCCCCGGAAAGATAAAGGATGGGTCCGTCTGCTGGATCGAGTTCAAGTCGGATGAAGGCCGCGAGACCATTGACATCGCCGCCATGGGCTTCCGCTCTGAAGCCTAGTGCGAGAGCTGCGGCGAGTGATTGCGGCCCAACAGTCAGCGTACGGAGTGAGACAAAGCGCCCAGGTTGAGGAAGCGCACGGATGCCGTTGGCGCTGGTGACGGCAATGGCCTGGAATTCGAGATCTGGAATATTTACCGCCGCGCGTGGCGTGATCGCCATCATCGGCGCGGCGATCACGTGATGGCCCATGGCCTCAAGCTTCTTTGTCAGGGACCCAGCATCTTCCCTGGGCCTGGTGACGGCAATCCGCATCAGAAGGCAATCAGGCTGCCACCGGCTGCCTTCACTTCTTCACCCGCCTCGCGCCCCATGCGTTCGGCATCGGCGGGCGAACCGTCGCGCAACGTCTCGAAACAGTGAACGCCGTCGAGCGTCAGGGCATGGCCACGAAAATGCAATTGCCCGCTCTCGAGATATGCATGACCAGCCAGCGGTGTGCGGCATGAGCCATCGAGTGCGGCGAGGAAAGCCCGCTCGCAGGCGACGGCGATGGCCGACTCGCTATGATCGAGGGGGGCGAGGATGTCACGGGTCGCGGTATCGTCCGCGCGCGCTTCGATGCCGATACAGCCTTGTGCAACAGCGGGCAGCATGACGTCGATCGGAACGATGGCGGTGATCTTGTCCTTGAACCCAAGGCGGTTGAGCCCGGCGCAAGCGAGGAAGGTGGCCTGCGCAACACCGTCGTCGAGCTTTTTTAGGCGGGTTTCGACGTTGCCGCGGAACTGGATGACATTGAGATCCGGCCGCAGCCGTTTCAGTTGAGCTGAGCGGCGCACCGAGGACGAACCGACAGTGGCACCTTTCGCGAGCGTGTCGATGCTGTTGGCGACCGGGCTGAGAAACGCATCGCGCGGGTCTTCTCGCGGCAGCAGGGCAGCGATCACCAGACCATCCGGCAATTGCGCCGGCATATCCTTCATCGAATGCACGGCGAGGTGGATGGATTTGTCGAACAGTGCCTCCTCGATCTCCTTGGTGAACAGGCCCTTGCCGCCGATCTCGGAGAGCGGCCGGTCGCGTACCCGGTCGCCGGTGGTGGTAATGACGACGATTTCGATGTCGTCTTCCGCCAACCCGTGGGCGGCCATCAGCCGGTGCCGGGTTTCATGGGCCTGAAACAGCGCCAATGGCGAACCGCGGGTTCCAATCTTGAGCTTCGGCATTTGCAAGTCATATCCAGCGGATGCTACAGGGATCGAAACCTCATAGCCTCAAACTCCGGTGCCGTCACCCGTTCCATGGAACCAGGTCAAACCCATATTCTCGGCATCGAAACCTCTTGCGACGAGACCGCCGCAGCCGTGGTGCGCCGGGCGCCTGACGGGACAGGCACCATCCTGTCCAACATCGTCTTGTCGCAACTCAAGGATCATGCGCCCTATGGCGGCGTCGTGCCGGAAATCGCGGCGCGCGCACACATCAACAACCTCGACCGTTTGATAGCGCAGGCGATGACCGAGGCGGGCTTGCGGTTTGGCGAACTGGATGGCGTCGCGGCGACGGCCGGACCGGGGCTCCTGGGCGGCGTCATCGTCGGCCTTACCATGGCCAAGGCCATTGCGCTTGCCCATGATAAGCCACTGCTGGCGGTCAATCATCTTGAAGGTCACGCACTGACCGCAAGGCTGCTGCAACCGGTGGAATTCCCCTATCTCCTGCTGTTGATCTCCGGCGGCCACACGCAATTTCAGAGCGTCGAGGGAGTCGGCCGCTACCATCGCCTCGGCACGACGATCGACGATGCTTTGGGCGAAGCCTTTGACAAGGTGGCGAAGCTTCTGGGGCTTGGCTACCCGGGTGGCCCGCAGGTCGAATTCCGTGCCCGCCACGGCAATCCGCAACGCTTTGATTTCCCTCGGCCGCTGAAGGGACGGAAGGATTGCAATTTCTCCTTCTCGGGCCTGAAGACTGCGGTACGCGAGACCGTGAACGGCCTTGGCAGCCTGAGCGACCAGGACGTCGCCGACGTCTGTGCGTCGTTTGAAGCCGCTGTAGCCGATACCATGGCGGACCGGCTGAAAATGGCCGTCACCCTGTTCCGTGAAGCGCATCCGCAGGTGATCGAGCCGACTCTCATTGTCGCGGGTGGCGTTGCCGCCAATGCCCGGTTGAAGTCGATGTTCGCGGAGGCGGTGGTCAGTCACGGGCTGAAACTGATCGTCCCCCCGGCGAAACTCTGCACGGATAACGCCGCGATGATCGCCTGGGCTGGTGCTGAGCGTCTGGCCTTGGGTCTTACCGATGACCTGAGTGCTCCGGCCCGCGCCCGCTGGCCTTTGGATCAGGCGCAGGCAGCGGTTTATGGTGCGGGCAAGCTCGGTCCCAAGGCATGACAAACGTCATTGGCGTCCTCGGTGCTGGCGCATGGGGAGGCGCGCTGGCTGAGGTTGCAAGCGCTGCTGAACATGATGTGCGCATCTGGTCGCGGGCGATGCCCGGCCTTCACTCCATTGCAAGGGCCGATGCTTTGATCCTCGCCGTTCCCGCTCAGGCGGTGCGCCATGTGGTGGAGTTGGTGAAGCCGGTGACTGTGGCTGGCCAGCCGATCATCATTGCCGCCAAAGGCATCGAGCAGGGTACTGGCCTGTTCATGAACGAAGTGGTCGCCGATGTTCTGCCCGACGTAATGCCAATGGTGCTGTCGGGCCCCAGCTTTGCCGCCGATGTGCGGAAGGGATTGCCGACCGCCGTCGTGCTGGCCGCCGAAAACATTGGCGATGCCAGGCAATGGGCCGGTGCGCTGTCGCGCGCCACCTTCCGCATCTATGCCTCGGATGACATCAAGGGTGTGGAGATCGGTGGGGCATTGAAGAACGTGCTCGCGATTGCCTGTGGCATTTCCGATGGCCGCGGGCTGGGCGACAGCGCGCGCGCTGCCCTTACCACGCGGGGCTTTGCCGAACTCTCCCGCTTTGCGGCCCGACTTGGCGCACGAACCGAGACGCTGATGGGGCTTTCGGGTCTTGGCGATCTGCTGCTCACCTGTTCGAGCCGGCAATCGCGCAACTACGCCTTCGGGCACGCTATCGGAGCGGGGGCTTCAGTTGAGAACGCCTTGGCCAGCGCCTCTGGCGTGGTTGAGGGGGCAGCGACCGTCGTTGTCGCTCACGCGATGGCACAACGGCTCGGTATCGCCATGCCGATTGTCGCTGCTATCCACGCCATTGTTGACGAAGGCGCCTCGTCAGAGGCAGAGATCGCCCGGCTCCTGGCGCGGCCGTTGACGTCCGAATTCACTTGAAGGAAAATTGACATGCTCTTTGCACTTCTCTGCACCGACAGGCCCAACAGCATCGACCTCCGTTTGGCGGTCCGCCCCGATCACGTGAAGTATCTCGAAAGCCTCGGACCCGCACTGAAGGCCGCTGGCCCCTTCACCACGGATGAAGGCTCGCCCATTGGCAGCCTCGTCATCATCGAGGCGGCTGACCGCGCGGCGGCCAAATCAATGGCTGACAATGATCCCTATGCCAAGGCGGGCCTGTTTGCCTCGGTTGATATCCGCGCCTGGAAATGGACGCTCAAGAACCCCGAGGCGAAGTGATGGCGAACTATTGGCTGTTCAAGTCCGAGCCCGGCGTGTGGTCATGGGACAAGCAAAAGGCCAAGGGCGATGTGGGCGAGGAATGGACCGGAATCCGCAACTATCAGGCGCGCAACAACATGCGCCTGATGCAACTCGGCGATCGCGGATTCTTCTATCACTCCAACGATGGCCGGGCGATTGTCGGCATCGTCGAGGTCTGCAAGCTGATCCACAAGGATTCAACCGCCAAAGAGGATGCTTGGGAATGTGTTGACATCCGGGCCGTCGCCGATGTGCCGCGCCATGTAAGCCTCGATGAGATCAAGGTTGATCCGAAACTGAAGGACATGGTGCTGGTCAAGAACTCGCGCCTGTCGGTTCAGCCGGTGACAACAGAGGAATGGAAACACATCTGCAAGCTTGGCGGCGCGAAGGCGTGAAGCCCATTCCCGACCGCGCTGATTTCATCCGCACCAACACGTCCATCATGGCGCCGCCGCTGGTGCCGGAGGTGCGGCTGCATTTGGCGCATGAGGCTGTGCCGCTGTGGCAGAAGACCGAGGACGATTTGGGGTTGATGGGATTGCCGCCGCCGTTCTGGGCTTTTGCCTGGGCTGGTGGTCAGGCTCTGGCCCGGCATGTGCTTGACTGTTCCGAACTGGTGCGCGGCAAACGCGTCATCGATCTTGCCTCGGGCTCAGGGTTGGTGGGCATCGCTGCGTTGAAGGCAGGTGCCGCGAGCGTGTTGGCCGCCGACATCGACGCCTTTGCGGTGGCGGCGATTGCAATGAATGGCGAACTAAACTTCCCTCCCCCTTGTGGGGAGGGGCAGGGGTGGGGGTCCGCGAGTCACGCTGCCAACCACCCCCCACCCCAACCCCTCCCCACGAAGGGGGAGGGGCTTAGAGTGACAAGTGACGACCTGCTCTCGGAACCTCCTCCTCCTTGCGATGTCATCCTCGTCGGCGATCTGTTCTATGAGAAGGACTTGGCGGCCCGGGTCATCGCCTGGCTGGCCGAGGCTGAGGGGCGGGGCATTGTGACGCTGATCGGCGATCCCGGGCGAAGTTACCTGCCGCGCGAGAGGCTGGAGCGGCTTGCCGAATACCTCGTGCCGGTGACGCGGGATTTGGAAGATGCCGAGATCAAGCGGACGTGCGTTTGGCGACTGAAACGGGTTTGAGGCAGGCAAATATTTCGAACCCGATGTTCCACGTGAAACAATTCCTACGATGGCGTGAAACGTTGAATTTATTGCGTCTTTCGGTCGAGATTTGGCGCAAACTCGGCGTCTTTCGCCGCTGGAATTGCCGTAAATTGTTGTCATTTTGGCGTCGAAATGCTTGACTCTCGGCAACTATAAAATTCGCCGCTCGGTTGCGGTACCCTCGGATGGAATACACTCCTAGGTTGGCGAGGCCTTCGCGACTGAACCGGAATTGTTGAGCCACAGCGCCAGCATCAGGATCGCCAGTGACGCCCAGAGCCAGACATCGCCGCTGCCGCCGAAGAAGATGACCCCGAAGATGACGGCGGCGGGGGCAGAAAGATAGACGGCCTGCGCCGTGTACGAGGGGCCTCTTTCGCGGATGAGCGTGAAATACGACACGCGCTCGGCCACCCACATCAGCGTTGCGACCGCTATCGAGCCGTAGGCGAAGGCGGAATAGGTGAACGCCCATGGCGGCGCCAGGATCAACATAAAGGGCAAGCCCAGTACGCCGGACCAGAAGCTCTCGGCGGCGCCGATCGAGAAGGTGGTGCCGCCCCTTGGCCAATGCTGGCTGGCGTACCAGTTGTAGGCGGCATAGAGCAGCGGATTGACGAAACTCACCAGCAGCCACCATGACACCTGGCCCGATATCATGCCGTCGCGTGTCAGGACCAAGGTCACGCAAGCGGCAAAGCCGGTGATGACTGCCACCAGCCGGCGCGAGGTGATGGGATCCCGGCCCGAAATCGCCCCTACCGCGAAGTTGATGAGCGGCGACAGCGCAAAGACCAGGGCCAGTTCGGCGGGCGGGACATGGCGCGCAAATGTCAGGCTCATGCTGAAGGGAATGTTCATGAGTATGGCGCAGACCAGGCTATAGGTCAGGACATCCCTGTTCCAGCCGACCGCGCCATGTTTCAGGCGAGCCAGTGCGGCCAGGAACACGGTAAGGCCAAAGCCTGTGAACACCAGAATATGGCTCACGGGTACGCCGGCCGCACCCCAATAGGAATACTGGCTTGGCGATATTCCCCAAAACAGAGCGAGCGCCACGAAATAACCGACGTGGCGGAGATTGGTCATGTTGCCTCTTAGACAGGAGTCGCATTGCAGGCTATAGTACCTGGCGCCTAAAGGGGTCACGAAGATCGGCATGTCTGGGAGGAATGCGCCTATGTCCGAGAAAATCTATCCTGTTACGGCCTCGTGGAAAAAGAAGGCCTATGTCGACGATGCCGCCTACAAGAAAATGTATGCGGAATCGGTGAAGGACCCGGCGAAGTTCTGGGGCAAGCACGCCAAGCGGCTCGATTGGTTCAAGGTCCCAAAGAAGATCAAGAACACGACGTTCGAATACCCCAAGGTTTCGATCAAGTGGTACGAGGACGGCATTCTCAATGTCTCGTATAACTGCATCGACCGGCATTTGAAGAAGCGGGGCAACCAGGTCGCCATCATCTGGGAAGGCGATGACCCTTACTACGACAAGAAGATTACTTACAACGAACTGCATGAGAATGTTTGCCGCTTCGCCAATGTGTTGAAGAAGAACGGCGTCAAGAAGGGTGACTGCGTCACCATCTATTTGCCGATGATCCCCGAGGCCGCTTACGCCATGTTGGCCTGCACGCGGATCGGCGCCATCCACTCGATCGTTTTCGGCGGCTTCAGCCCGGACTCGCTCGCCAGCCGTATCAACGATGCCAATTCCAAGTGCATCATCACTGCCGACGAAGGCCTGCGCGGTGGCAAGAAGGTGCCGCTCAAGGCCAACACCGACGAGGCGCTGAAGCGTTGCGCCGGAAATGAAAAGGTCATCGTCGTGCGCCGCACCGGCGGCCAGGTGGCGATGGTTCCGGGCCGCGACGCCTGGTACCACGAGGATGCAGCAACGGTTTCAGCCGATTGCAAGCCGGAGAAGATGAAGGCCGAAGATCCGCTGTTCATTCTTTATACGTCCGGCTCCACCGGCAAGCCCAAGGGCGTGCTGCACACCACCGGCGGCTATCTCGTCTATGCCGCGATGACGCATCAATATGTTTTCGATTATCACGATGGCGACATCTACTGGTGTACAGCGGATGTGGGCTGGGTGACGGGCCACAGCTATATCGTCTACGGCCCGCTTGCCAATGGCGCCACGACGCTGATGTTCGAAGGTGTGCCCAACTATCCCACCAACTCGCGTTTCTGGGAGGTGATCGACAAGCACAAGGTCAATACCTTCTATACAGCACCGACCGCTATCCGCGCGCTGATGGGGGCCGGTGAAGCGCCCGTTGCCAAAACCTCCCGCAAGTCGCTGCGGCTCCTGGGCTCGGTCGGCGAGCCGATCAATCCGGAGGCCTGGGAGTGGTATCACCGCGTGGTCGGCGATAGCCGTTGCCCCATCGTCGACACCTGGTGGCAGACTGAAACCGGCGGCATTCTGATCACCCCGCTGCCCGGTGCCACCAAGTTGAAACCCGGTTCGGCGACACGTCCGTTCTTCGGGTGCCAGCCGGCATTGGTCGATGACAAGGGCGTCATCCTCGATGGCGCGACCTCCGGCAATCTCGTCATCCTCGACTCCTGGCCGGGCATGATGCGCTCGGTCTATGGCGATCACGATCGTTTCGTGCAGACCTATTTCTCGGCCTACAAGGGCATGTATTTCACCGGCGATGGCTGCCGCCGTGATGCCGATGGTTATTATTGGATCACCGGCCGCGTCGATGACGTCATCAACGTGTCGGGCCATCGCCTCGGCACGGCGGAAGTGGAATCGGCACTGGTATCGCACCCGAAAGTTTCGGAAGCCGCCGTCGTTGGCTACCCGCATGACATTAAGGGCCAAGGCATTTATTGCTACGTGACACTGATGACCGGCGAGCAGGGCGATGACGGCTTGCGCAAGGATCTGGTCGCCCATGTGCGAAAGGAAATCGGCCCGCTGGCGACACCTGACAAGATCCAGTTCTCACCGGGCCTGCCCAAGACCCGCTCCGGTAAAATCATGCGCCGCATCCTGCGCAAGATCGCCGAGGACGATTTTGGTGCGTTGGGCGATACGTCAACACTGGCTGATCCCGCCGTCGTCGATGACCTCGTCGAGAACCGGCAGAACAAAAAGGGCTGAAGCGATGCCGGCCGGCTCCTGGGGGTGCCGGCCGGTGGCCGCGCGCCGGAACGCGCCGGCCTACATGCCGTCAAATGTGCCCTTGGTGCAGGCGTCGGTATACTCCTGCTTCGACACAATGTCGGCATCCTTGGTGGTGATGCTGTTCTTGGTCATCAGCTCAATGTACTTTGCGGACTCGTTCTGGCCGAGGCTCCCGTCGCCGTTGGTGTCCGCCTTGGTGAAGGCTGCATCGCATTGCTCGGCGGTCATCGCCGCATGCGCTGCGGTGACCGGCAGAACCAGCAGGCCGCCAGCCAGGAGCGAAAATTTCATAGCGTTCAACATCTCATGGTCTCCACTGTTGGGTGTTTTCTGTGGGATCGAATTGTTCGGATCCACGGCCAAGTAACGTTGTGACGAGGCTGCAGTTCCGTGGTCAATCAAGGAGTGTTTGTGGCGTCAATCGGGCAATCGCGTGGCCAATAAGCCGCCAGCGGCATCTGGCTGTCTTGGCCCTTTTGTTGTAGCGCAGGGCTAGCGGAGCCGGGTCATCACGGTTGCCACGGTTAACACACTGTGTCAGGGTCTACGCAGAGGCGGTGACAAATTCGATCCCTGGGGAGATAATGACATGCATCGGCCAACCACCACGCGCCTTTTAAAATTCGCGTTGCCGCTCGCGCTCGCTTTGATTTTCGGTTTTGCCGCTGGGCCTGTCGCACCGGCCAGCGCGGCGACTTACAACTTCTCAGCGGCGCTGTCTGGCGCCAATGAAGTTGCGCCGGTCACCACGCCCGGCACCGGGTTCGTCAGTGTACAGATTGATACGGACGCGCTTACCATGCAGTTCGATCTGACATTCAGCGGGTTGCTGGCCAATACGGTTGCCGCTCACATCCACTGCTGCACCACGACTGTGTTCCAGAACGCCGGTGTGGCAACCGATATTGGGAATTCTTCAGGGTTTCCACTTGGTGTCACAGCGGGGAGTTTTTCCAAGATCTTCGATATGAACCTTGTTTCAACTTACAGTGCGTCCTTCATCAGCAACAATGGAGGCACAGTCAGCTCGGCATTTGCCGCGCTGGTGGCGGGAATGTTGAATAACGCATCTTATTTCAACCTTCACACAGTCAGGTTTCCAGGTGGCGAGATCCGTGGAAACCTGTCGCAGGTAGCAGCGCCAGTGCCACTCCCGGCTGCCCTGCCGCTTCTGGCCATGGGTCTTGCCGGACTAGGTTTCCTGGCGCGCCGCCGAGGGCTGAGGGTGGCCGCCTAAAAACCTTCCAGCACGATCTTGCCGCGCGATGTGCCGCTTTCGATCAAGGCATGGGCGCGCAGAAGATTGGCGGCGTTGATCGTACCGAAGTTCTCGGCAAGCGTGGTCTTTATCTTTCCGCCATCGACCATCGCGGCGACGGCGTTGAGCAGCTTGTGCTGCTCTTCGATGTCTGCGGTGCCGTAGAGTGGCCGTGTAAACATCAATTCCCAATGCAGCGACAGGCTCTTGCGCTTGAGGGGTTTGGCATCGAGTGCCGGCGGATCGTCGATGAGGCAGAAGCGGCCTTGCGGCGACAGCAGTTCGACGATGGCCTCGAAGTGCTTGTCTGTCTCGGTGGTGGAAAACACAAACCCCGGAGCGCCGATGCCCAGCCGCTTCACTTCGGCATCGAGTGGTTTTCGGTGATCGACCACATGATGCGCACCCATCGCTTTCACCCAGGCCTGGGTTTCAGGCCGGGATGCCGAGGCGATGATGGTGAGCGGCGTGAGTTGGCGCAGCAGCTGGATGGCAATGGAACCGACCCCTCCCGCCCCGCCGATCACCAGGATGGCGTTGGCGGAACCCGCAACGGGTTTGCTCACATCCAACCGGTCGAACAATGCTTCCCAGGCGGTGATCGACGTCAGCGGCAGGGCGGCGGACTCGGCGAAACTCAGTGACTTGGGCTTGGTCCCGACGATCCGCTCATCGACGAGATGATATTCGCTGTTGGTGCCGGGCCTGTCGAGGGAGCCTGCGTAAAAGACTTCATCACCCGGCTTGAAGAATTTTGCATCTGGCCCCGTTGCGTCCACCACCCCGGCTGCATCCCAGCCCAGCACCTTTGGCGCGTCACCGGGAGGTTCCACGCCACGGCGGATCTTGGTATCAACGGGATTGACCGATACGGCCCTGACGGTGACGAGAATGTCGCGGCCCGTGGGCACGGGCTTGGGCAATTCGATATCCTCAAGTGCAGCTGCCGCATCAACGGCGCCCGACTTCCTGTAGCCGACCGCTTTCATCATCATCTCCAGTCTGACAGTGTTGGTTGCGACCATGGCATGGCAGTGGCAGGGACGCGATTACTAAAAGCCCGGGGCTTATTGCAAGGGTTTGTAAGTGATCTGGTGCGTCTATTGACGGCAAACGAGGTCCCCGATGAAACATTGCAAGCTATTGGTTGGAGCGGTTCTGATTCTTGCCGGCGTATTGCCTTTCAGCTCGGCACTTGCCGGTGGCCTCATTCCCGGAACCACCTGCGAAGCCTTTCCCGATGACAGCTGGTGGCATGCCGATGTCTCGCAATTGCCGGTGCATGCCCGCAGTGCCCAATGGCTGTCGCACATGTCGCCCGGGCTGCATCTGCATCCGGATTTCGGACCCTCATTCGGGGATATTCCCGTGCCCTATGGCATCCCGATCACCGTGGTGACCGGCAATCATCCGCGTGTCCAGGTGGGCTTCACCTATGCCAGCCAGAGTGACAAGGTTGGCTATCCGCTGGGCGAGGATACGCAGGTCGAGGGCGGCCAGTACAGAACCGGCGACCGCCATACGGTCGTGGTGCGGAAAGACAATTGCCAAGTCTATGAAACCTGGGCGACACGCCGGAAGGATGGCAAATGGTTCGCGGGCAGCGGCGCCACCTGGAACCTCGGCAGCAATGACCTCAGGCCCCGCGGTTGGACCTCGGCCGATGCGGCGGGTTTTCCGGTCCTGCCCGGGCTGTTGCGTTACGAAGAAACCGTGAACGACAGCATCGACCATGCCATTCGCTTCACCACCAACATCACCGACCGCAGTTTCCTCTGGCCGGCGCGCCACCACGCCGGCGCTGTGAACGATCCGGCCTACCCGCCAATGGGCGCGCGCTTCCGGCTCAAGGCCAACTATAAAATCGCCGCCAGTCTCCGCAAGGATACCAAGGCAATCCTGAAGGCCATGAAGCGCTACGGCCTCGCCATGGCCGACAACGGCTCGCCATGGTATTTCCAGGGTACCGCCGACGTGCGCTGGAAGTCGGGCGTGCTGGATGAACTGAAGCAGGTTCCGGCCTCGGCCTTCGAGGCCGTCGACACCAGCTCGCTCAAAGTGTCGAATGACAGCATGCAGGTGCAGCAGCCTTGAATATGAGCATTTTGTAATCCCCGATTCGCGGCGGTTTGCATTAGTTTTGCATCTCACTTCAATGTTGAACTCAAAAAACTGGAGGTTTGGATCGTGAAGAGGCGTGGTTTTTTGTCGATGCTTGGTCTTGCGGCGTTGGCTCTTCCGGTTGCCGCGGCGCCGGCAAGCGCATTCCTCTTTGACTGGGAAGAGTATCGGCGCAACGGCAATCGCAAGACGGGGAAGCCAATTGCCAGGAAGTCAACCACCCGGAATGGCAAGCGGCTTGCCTACAAGGGCCGCGAGATTGTGACGTTCACGTCGCCCGAAAAGCCCGGTACGATCATCGTCCGGACGCGCGAGCGCGCACTCTACCAGGTATTGGCGGGCGGTAAGGCGGCACGCTATCTGGTGGCTGTCGGCAAGGATGGCTTTGCCTGGTCGGGCGTTGCGCGCATTGGCATGAAGAAGAAAAATCCCACCTGGACCCCCCCTGCAACGATGATCAAGCGGACGCCGAAATATGCCAAGTGGAAAAATGGCATGCCGGGTGGCATTCCGGCCAATCCGCTTGGCGCGCGCGCCTTGTATTTGTTCGACAAGGGCGGCGATACGATGTTCCGCATCCACGGCACCAATGCGCCGTCCTCGATTGGAACCGCGGCTTCGTCGGGCTGCATCCGGATGTTGAACCACGAGGTTTCCGAGCTCTTCAGCCGGACACCCGTCGGCACCAAGGTCATCGTGCAGTAGCAAGTACTTCAGTGGCAGCCGCGGAACAGGCCGAGGTCGACGTGGAAATGGTCAGCGTGGGCGGCGTTGTAGTCGGGGCTCAACACCATGTTGAACAACCCGCAGGCGCCAGCCCGGATGTCACGCAGGAAACGGGCGGATGGTCCTCCCGCCGTCCAGTCCTTCTTCAGGCTCAGCATCTTGCCGTTGGCAAGTTTGAAGCCCGAGATATCGAAGGCATTGGCGGTCGAGTGTTCGCTCATGCGCCAGGAGCTGCCGCGCATGGTGCGGCAGGAATAGCTGCCGAAATGCGTGATGCGGGTGACGCCGGATGAAAAATGCCGCCGTGCCATCGGCTGGATGACGTGGCGCTCCAACAGGTAAAGTTTGAGCGCCACGTCGCAGCGCATTTCCTCAGCCCCGATGCTGGCTTCCGAAAGGCTGGAAACAAGGACGGTGCCCTCGCGCGTGCAACCTGGTTTGGCGGACTGGCGCGGCAGCGGTTTCACGATTACGCCGACGCGGCCCAAGGCCGCGATGCAGGCCGGCGTATTATCGGCGATGAGCCACAGTTTGGCATCGGCGATGACATTGGGCGGTTGCGACAGGTCAAGCGGCAGGAGCGGATTGTAGCGGTCCGCGACCAGGCCGAAACGCAAGCTCAAGAACAGCGCTGCTCCCGCCACGACCAGCAGGACGATTATCAGCCTGAACGCCCCTGATCGCTTCATTTGAGCCGGAGACTGAGCGGTGAACCGCGGTCAAATTGCGGCATCGATTTGGGTGATGGAGCGGGCCGCGACACTGCGGCCGGGCAATTCAGGACACGGCAAGGTGCTCCAGCCTATGTCTTTCGGCGTATTTGCGATATTGCGTTGCACAAGCTAGAACCTCAGGCCGGGAACGGGAACTAAGTCATGGCACAATCGAAAACTCCAGAACGGCCGCTGTCGCCACATCTGCAGATCTATCGCCCGATGCTGACGATGATGATGTCGATCATTCATCGCGCCACCGGCATTGCGCTGTATCTTGGCGTCGTGCTGCTGGTCTGGTGGCTGACGGGGGCGGCAACCTCGGATCAATACTTCGATATGGTGCAGGGCTTCTTCGGCCACTGGTTCGGGCGGCTGGTGCTGTTCGGCTTCACCTGGGCGCTGCTGCATCATGCGCTTGGTGGCCTCCGCCATCTTCTCTGGGACACCGGGCGGGGCTTCGACCTGCCGGTCGTCGAGCTGATGGCGCGGGCCAACCTCGGTCTCTCGGTGGTGCTGACCATCGTGCTCTGGATCATTGGTTACGGAGTGATGGCATGAGCATGCGGACACCACTCGGCAAGGTGCGGGGCTTGGGGTCTGCCCGGGACGGCACGCATCACTGGTGGATGCAGCGTGTCACCGCAATCGCCAATCTGCCGCTGATGGTTTTCTTGGTGATATTCATCCTGTCGCATCTCGGCGCCACGCGGGCTGCTGTGCTGGCGTCGCTCGCCAATCCCTTCGTCGCCATTCTGCTGGCTCTCACGATGATTTCGGTGCTCTGGCACATGCGATTGGGCCTGCAAGTGGTGATCGAGGATTATGTTCACGGTCATGCCACGAAACTTGGCGCACTGCTCGCCAACACCTTCTTCACGGCAGCACTTGGTGTTGCCGCACTCTATGCAATTCTCAAGATGAGCTTTGGACTGTGATGGCTGCTGTCGAAACCACCAAGAAGGCCGCGAACAGTTATGCGATTGGCGGCCGCACTTATGCGGTCACTGACCACAGTTACGATGTCGTCGTCGTTGGTGCGGGAGGTGCCGGGCTTCGCGCCACGCTCGGTGCCTCGCAAGCCGGGCTCAGGACCGCCTGCATTTCGAAAGTCTTCCCGACGCGCTCGCACACAGTTGCGGCGCAAGGCGGCATTGCAGCGTCTCTCGCCAACATGGGGGCCGATGACTGGCGCTGGCACATGTATGACACCGTGAAGGGTGCCGATTGGCTGGGCGACCAGGACGCCATCGAATATCTCTGCCGCAACGCGCCGACCGCCGTCTACGAACTTGAGCATTTCGGCATGCCGTTCTCGCGCACCGAGGAAGGAAAGATTTATCAGCGGCCGTTTGGCGGCCACATGATGAACTTCGGCGATGGCCCACCGGTGCAGCGCACCTGTGCCACCGCCGATCGCACTGGCCACGCCATGCTCCACACGCTCTACGGCCAGAGCTTGCGCTATGCGGCGGAATTCTTCATCGAGTATTTTGCGCTTGATCTGATCATGGAGAATGGCGCCTGCCGCGGTCTCATCGCCATGAACATGGAGGATGGCTCGATCCACCGTTTCCGCGGCCACCAGACGATCCTCGCCACCGGCGGCTATGGCCGCGCCTATTTCTCGGCGACGTCCGCTCACACCTGCACGGGTGACGGCAACGCCATGGTGCTGCGCGCTGGCCTTCCCTGCCAGGACATGGAGTTCGTGCAGTTCCATCCCACAGGTATTTATGGGGCGGGCTGCCTCATCACCGAGGGGGCGCGCGGCGAGGGTGGCTATCTGACCAATTCCGAGGGCGAACGCTTCATGGAGCGTTACGCGCCATCCGCCAAGGACCTCGCCTCGCGTGATGTCGTCTCGCGTTCCTGCACCATCGAAATTCGCGAGGGACGTGGGGTTGGCGAGTTGAAAGACCACATCCATCTGCATCTTGAGCATCTTGATCCCAAGATACTCGAATTGCGGCTGCCGGGAATTTCGGAATCGGCCAAGATTTTCGCTGGTGTTGATGTGACCCGCCAGCCGATCCCGATCCTGCCGACGGTACATTACAATATGGGCGGCATTCCAACGAATTATCATGGTGAAGTCCTGTCAGGCGATCCCAAGGACCCCGAGAAGACCGTGACAGGTTTGATGGCGGTGGGGGAGGCGGCTTGTGTGTCCGTACACGGAGCAAATCGCCTGGGCAGCAACTCGCTGATCGATCTCGTGGTGTTCGGCCGCGCCGCTGCCTTACGCTGCATCGAACTGGTGAAGCCCAACACGTCGCATGCCGATTTGCCCGCCGGCGCGGGCGAACTTGCTGTGTCGCGGCTCGATCACTATCGCTTCGCCAACGGTGCCACGCCAACCGCCGAGCTTCGCGCCTGCATGCAGCGCATCATGCAGGATGACGCCGCCGTGTTCCGCACCGGTGAGACACTGCAGCAGGGTGTGAAGCGGTTGAACGAGGTGTGGAAGGCCTCTGACGATATCCGCGTCACCGACCGTTCGCTGGTGTGGAACAGCGACCTGATCGAAACGCTGGAGTTCGAGAACTTGATCCTGCAGGCCGCCACCACGGTGGTGAGTGCAGAAGCCCGCAAGGAAAGCCGCG
>JANLTS010000241.1:0-2693 GCA_031363045.1 Hyphomicrobiales bacterium | reverse complement strand
TGGATGGGAACACCGGCCGTCATCAGGGGTGCGGCCACCATGAAGACGATGAGCAGCACCAGCATCACGTCAACCAGTGGTGTGACGTTGATTTCGCTCATCACGCCCGCACTGCTGCGGCGCCTCGTGCTGCGCCGCTGATATCCGCCTCTCGTTCCCCCTGCAGATGCACCCATCTCTACACCCGTTCATCCAGCTGGCGCGAGATGATGGCGGAAAACTCGTCCGCGAAATTCTCGAGCCTCGCGCCGATTTTTCCGGCGTCGGCGGAGTACATATTGTAGAAGATTGTCGCCGGTATGGCGGCAACAAGGCCGATCGCCGTGGCAAACAGCGCTTCCGCAATGCCCGGCGCCACGACGTTCAAACTGGTGTTCTGCGAGTTGGCAATCGCCTGGAACGACACCATGATGCCCCACACCGTGCCGAACAACCCGATGAAAGGTGCGGCCGATCCGGTGGTGGCAAGAAACAGCAGGCGCGCTTCGAGGTCGTGCATCTCCTTCTGGATCTGCACATCCATCACTTTTTCGATGCGCTTCTGCACGCCCTGGAAGCCAGCCCGCAACGAAGCCTCCTGGCTGCGCTTCCATTCGCGCATCGCCGCCATGAAGATGGCAGCGAGCCCGATATTGGTGCGGCTGCCCAGTGATTGATAAAGATCTTCAAGCGATTGGCCGGACCAGAAAAACTGTTCGAAACGGTCATTGGCCGAATTCATCCGGCGCACGCCGAGGAACTTCTCGATGATGATCGCCCAGCACCAGACGGATGCCAGCGCCAGCCCCAGCATGACGAGGAACACCGGCCAACTCGCCTGCACCACCAAGTGCCAGAGCGAAATGTTTCCCGCCCCTGCAACCGTGTCTACAACAACCGGATCCATCCTACCCTTCCATCACTACACGCGGCATTTCCTGCCTCGCGTGAGCATCCCGCACCATCCCAATTCCGGAGAGAGTGCCCTGAAACATGTCAAATCTGTCGAAACTGCGGCGGCGTTGGGTCAATCACCCCAATCCGTTGCCGAGCCAGGCCATCACGGACCAACTCAAGTCTCACATGAGGCAATCATGGTTAAGGCTCTGTTACGATTGTGATTCAGGCAAGGAATTCAGCGCGGCCACCATGCCGGGAGGCAGGCGCTTTGGCCGCCCCGCCCCGTCAATCAGCGCCACGGTGACCGTTGCCCGGAACAGAATTTCCGCCCCCAGCACCACCTTCTGGTCAAGCTCCAGGCGGGCCCCCGCCATCGAAAGGAATCGGGTCTCAACCGTGACGAGATCATCGAGCCTGGCGGGTTTGAGGAAATCGCAGACCATGCGGCGGACCACAAAACCCATATTCTCGAACTGGTGCTGGTGAATGCCGAGCAGCCGCAGACAATCGGAACGCGCGCGTTCGCAGTATTTGAGATAGTTCGAATGATAGACCACGCCACCGGCATCGGTGTCCTCGTAATAGATGCGAACCGGCAGCACATGCAGCGGCCCGTCGCGGCGCCCGGCGATGTCTGGCCAAATATCAGGCATCGTCATCGCCCAGCGGCAGCATGCCTTGGGTGATGTCCGGCCGCTGCGGCACCGCCAACCCCAGGTGCTTGAAGGCATGCGGCGTCAGCATCCGCCCGCGCGGCGTGCGGTTGAGGAAGCCCAATTGCAACAGATATGGCTCGACGATGTCTTCCAGCGCATCACGCGGCTCTGACAGCGACGCGGCAATGGTGTCGATCCCCACTGGCCCGCCGCCGAAGTTTCCGGCGATGCAGGAGAGATAGCGATGATCGAGCCCATCGAGACCCTTGTGGTCGACGTCAAGTGCCGAGAGCGCCCGATCGGCTACACCACGATCGATGACGTCCGCCTTCGCCACCGAGGCAAAGTCCCGCACCCGGCGCAACAGCCGCCCAGCAATGCGCGGCGTGCCACGGGCCCGCTTGGCAATTTCAAGTGCTCCATCTTCGGAGACCTGCACCTGCATGACGCGGGCACCCCGCTTCACAATCTCGAGGAGTTCCACTTCCGTGTAGAAATCCAGCCGCACCGGAATGCCGAAACGGTCGCGCAGTGGCGTGGTGAGCAAACCGGTGCGCGTCGTGGCGCCGACCAGTGTGAAGCGGGCGAGATCGATCCTGACTGAACGCGCCGCCGGTCCCTCGCCGATGATGAGATCGAGCTGGAAGTCCTCCATCGCCGGATAGAGGATTTCCTCGACCGCCGGATTGAGCCGGTGGATCTCATCGATGAACAGCACATCGCGGTCTTCGAGATTGGTGAGCAATGCCGCGAGATCGCCGGCCTTGGCGATGACCGGCCCGGAGGTGGCCTTGAAATTAACCCCCAGCTCCCGCGACATGATCTGCGCCAGCGTGGTTTTTCCCAGGCCGGGCGGCCCCGCGAACAGCACATGATCCAACGCCTCGCCGCGCGATCTTGCTGCTTCGATGAAGACGCGCAGGTTCTGCTTGACCTTGGTTTGCCCGACGAACTCCTCCAACCGCTGCGGCCGCAGGTGGGTGTCGATGGCGTCCTCGGGCTTCTTGTCGCTGGTCGTGAGGCGGGCGTTCATGCGGCGGCTCGGACGAATTGATTGCGGGACGCGTGGACCCCCACCCCACCCCCTCCCCACACGGGGGAGGGGCCTAGGCCAGGCGCTCTCCCCCTACGTAGCCCCTCCCCCTTGTGGGGAGGGGT
>JANLTS010000232.1:0-2021 GCA_031363045.1 Hyphomicrobiales bacterium | reverse complement strand
CCATCACCGAAGCGGTCGCCAACCAGAAGGTCAGCACTGAACTCGACTTCGGTCCGATGGGCAAGGCACAGGCCAGCCTCGATCTCAGCCCGGTTGACGGCGGAACGCTGGTGAAATGGGGCTTCCGCTCTGAAGTCAATGGCATCATGGAACGCTGGATGAGCCTGATGTTCGACAAGTGGATCGGAGCTGATTACGTCAAGGGCCTCAATCAGCTGAAAGCATTGGCCGAGAAGGAAGCCGCCACCACCACCGGTGGCTGACAATTGTGCCCTGCACCCGCTGCATGATGCGGGGACTTGGAGTGTGGCCCGTGAGCCAATAGAAGGCTTGCAGCAACGGGAGGACTTACCACATGGCGGACGGCAGATTTGCGCTCATAACGGGGGCTGCGCAGGGCATCGGCTATGCCACAGCGAAGCGCTGTCTCGAGATGGGTTTCGGCGGCGTCATGCTGCTCGATCGCAACGGTGCAAAACTCAAGGCCAGTGCCGCGAAACTGGCGCCACTCGGCCGCGTCGAATTCTTCGAAGGCGATCTGCAGGATCTCACGCTGCCCGCCCGCGCACTTGCCGCCGCCGCCAGCGCCTTCGGCCGCCTCGATGTGCTGGTAAATGCCGCCGGCAATACCGAGCGTTGTGGACTCGATGATACGACGCCCGAGTCTTTCGACCGCTTGTTCAACGTCAATGTCCGCGCCCCGCTGTTCATGATGCAGGAGGCGGTGAAGCTGATGCGGCCCAAGCGCTCGGGCACCATCATCAATGTCTCGTCAATGCTGGCGTATGGCGGGCCACCCAATCTCACCACCTATTCAGCCTCGAAGTCAGCCCTCAGTACACTGACGAAATCGGTCGCCAACACGGTGAAGCGCGACGGTATCCGGGCCTTTGCCGTCAATCTAGGCTGGGTGCTTTCGGAGGGCGAGCACGCCTTGCAGACGGGTTTTCACGGCCTGCCCGAAAATTGGTCCGAAGCCATCGGCAAGCGCATGCCAGCGGGCCGGATGATCGTGCCGGATGATGTGGCGGGGCTCATGGCCTATCTGGTGTCACCATCGGCGCAGATGATGACCGGTGCCGTCATCGACTATGAGCAAACGCCGGCTGGCGTATATGAATCGCATCCGGCCCTGGCGCCGGAATAGACGCCGCATTTTCCTTCTCCGCGCATTCCGCGCGGAGAAGGAGGTAACGAACTCAGCCTTGAGTCTTGCCGCCCCATTCCTTGCACTGGTCGGCGGAGGAATAGATCCAGCCTTGGCCCTTGCAGGCGGCCTGGCCCTTGCAGGCGTTGCTGGCGGTCTTGCAAGCGGCTTGGCCCTTGCAGGCGTTGACGCCAAAGCACATCACCTTGCCAGCGGCAGAGGCGGGCTGGACCATTGCGGTGGTGCCGATGGCGAGGGTTAAGGCTGCGGCGGCGAGCGCTGCGCCCGATACGGTGGTGATCTTCATGGTGTTTCTCTCCTGTTGGTCGCGTTGTGCCGCGATGCCCCTGGAGGGTGCTGGCTTTGGCGATCACTGGCAAACGAAGTCATTGTGATGACCTCCTCACGCAACCGTGTAGGCTTGTGTCACGTTTGATTCAGCCGAGATCGAGCACGGTGATTTCCGGCGGCATGCCGAAGCGCACCGGCAAAATGCTGCAGCCCAGTCCTCCGGAAACGACCAAGTGGCGCCCATCCTCGATAATATGGCCATAGGCGAAGCGGTTGCCGAACTGCGACGGCGTCACCGGCGACCAGCCGAAGAGCCTGACCTGGCCGCCATGGGTGTGGCCCGAAAGGGTGAGGGAGACGCGATCAGGGATTTCCGTGAACAGGTCCGGCTCATGCGCCAGGTGGATGATGGGTGCTTCATTGCTGATAAGCTTCAGCGTTGCGCCAAGATCAGCACGGCTTTCAAAGCGTCCGCGGCCTTTCTTGATGGCCACGGTGCTGTCGGTGCCGGAGAGCCAGAAGGGCAGGCCGTCCTTGTTCAGCAACACGGCCTTGTTCGACAGAACAGGGATGCCGTTATCCT
>JANLTS010000229.1:0-2007 GCA_031363045.1 Hyphomicrobiales bacterium | reverse complement strand
ACCCAGCCCTTCGATCATCTGGTCGGTCCCGGCATCGGCCGCGCCGAATACGGCGGCTACGCAGCTGGAACATTTGGGCGCCACCGCGAGATAGCCATCGAACAACGGCCCACGCCCGCAACGCGGACATTTGCCGGCGATGCCGGTCTTCAATGGCGAAATGGCGGGATAATAATTGTCGCTCATGGCGAGCCTCCAAATAAAAAAGGGCCGCGCGGGGGATTGTGCCCGCGCGGCCCTGAAATGCCAAGGGTCAGCTCACTCGTGCGGAATGACAGCGCCGTGTGAGCCCCAGATATAGATGGCGGCAAACAGGAACAGCCAGACGACGTCAACGAAGTGCCAGTACCAGGCAGCGGCCTCGAAACCAAAATGCTGCTTCGGCGTGAACTGGCCAGCCGACGCGCGGAACAGGCAGACCAGCAGGAAGATGGTGCCGATCAGCACGTGGAAGCCATGGAAGCCGGTGGCCATGAAGAAGGTCGAGCCATAGATATTGCCGCCCGAGTCACGGCTGAAGGCGAAGGCTGCATGAGCATACTCATAGGCCTGCACGCAGGTGAACAGCGCACCCAGCACCACGGTGGCGATGAGACCCCACTTCAAGCCTTGGCGATCATTGTTAAGAAGCGCGTGATGGGCCCAGGTGACGGTGGTGCCCGAAGTCAGCAGGATTAGCGTGTTGACCAGCGGCAGGTGCCAGGGATCGAACACCGCCACGTCCTTCGGTGGCCAGATGCCGCCAGTCGCAGCGACGCGCGAGGCCTGAATGGCTTCACCAGTGAACAGGCTGGCATCGAAGAAAGCCCAGAACCAGGCGACGAAGAACATCACTTCCGAGGCAATGAACATCAACATGCCATAGCGCAGGTGGATGCCGACAACCGGCGTGTGATCGCCCTGGTTGGCTTCCTTGATGACATCGCGCCACCACATGAACATGGTGTAGAGCACGCCGATAAACCCGAGAATGACGATGGCGGAGGTGCCGCCATGCATCCACATGACGGCGCCAATGGCCATCACAAAAGCTGAAACCGAGCCGATGAAGGGCCACGGACTGGGATCTACCAGGTGATAGTCGTGATTTTTCGCGTGGGCGTCAGCCATTTCCCTTAACTCCTCAATTCGTGATGGTGGCGGAAGCGGCTTGCGCTCCCGGCACGGTCTTGGGCTTATCTGAAGGATACATCGTATAGGACAAAGTGATCTCGGTGATGTTCGCCGCGTCCGGATCGGCCTCAATGTCGGGATCGACAAAGAAGACGACTGGCATGTCGATGCTTTCACCTGGCTTCAGCGTTTGCTCGGTGAAGCAGAAGCACTGGATCTTGTTGAAATAGATGCCGGCAGTTTCGGGTGTCACGTTGAACACGGCCGTGCCGGTGACGGTACGGTCCGAGGTGTTCACGGCGCGATAGTGGGCCATGTTCTGTTCGCCAAGCTTCACCGTCATCACAGTCTGGACCGGATGGAATGACCAGGCGAGATTGCCCGAGGTGTTGGCATCAAAACGGATGGAGACACTCTTGTCCGAGGTTTCGGCGGGTGGCGCTTCGGCGCGCTGAGTGGTGCCGCCAAATCCGGTTGCCTGGCAGAACATGCGGTAGAGCGGTACCGAGGCATAGGCCAGCCCCAGCATCGCGGCGGCCACTCCGGTTGCCATCACCGCCACACGGCGATTCCTGTCTGGTGCTTGTGCTGCCATCACATCGCCCGGTCAGCAATCGTTCCGCCGATGCGGACGATGGTGGTGATGAAGAACAAGACAACCATCGCCACAAGCACCAGCGCCATGACGATTGCCCGCTTCTTGCGGCGGGCCATGTCTTCGGGGCCGAACGGCGTCTTGGTCATTGTGTCAGTCATCCGAACGTCATTCATCCAAGTACCGGAGCAAAGGCTGCCACACCGAGCGTGCGCTCGGCCAGCACCAGTGCGAAAATCAGGAACAGCCACAGCGTCGAAAAGAAGAACAGCTTCTTGCAGGCCGTCTCGGCTTCGACA
>JANLTS010000214.1:0-3366 GCA_031363045.1 Hyphomicrobiales bacterium | reverse complement strand
GATGACGAGGCGGGCCGAGGCGACACCCACCGCACTCGCCAGCAGATGTTCGGCAAAGCGGATCAGCCGCACGTCAGCTTCACCACCGCGCGAGGCACCCGCCCCCTGCTGCGCCCTGAACGCCTCGAACGCGGTTTGTGCCCGCTCGGCGCCCAAATAGCGCGCCACCGTTTGTTCAAGGCGCTCCGCCGTCACCGCCGTCCGCCACAGCTTGAAGCCGCTGCCAATGCCGGATTGCGTATCCCGCGCCGTGAAGCTCGCCGCCTGCACCCGTTCGATCGGCGTTGGCTGGCGCATCAGCGAACCCGCCACATAGCCAGCGAGATTGGCCATCAGGCTCCAGATCACACCATGGGTGAGCGGACTGAACTCCATGGCAAACAGCATGCGAGGCTTGAGAATACCAAGGCCAAACGGGCCATTGTCTAGGAAGCTGCGGCCAATCCAGCCAGCATCGGCAAACGACGGCAGCAGCAATGTATAGAGCCAAACGAAAAATCCGATGGTGATGCCCCACATGGCGCCGCGCGCCGTCGCCCGCTTCCACACCATGGCACCGAAGAAGGCGGGCGCGAACTGCGCCACCGCCGCAAACGACAGGAGCCCAACCTGGGCCAGCGCCGCCGAGGAACCGATCATCCGGTAATAGGCATAGGCGAGGCCGAGGACGCAGAAGATTGCCACGCGGCGGATGAAGATCAGCGTCTCGCCCATGTTCTGGTGCATGGCGGTTCGCTCGCCGCGCCGCCTGAGCAGCAGCGGCACGACGAGATTGTTGCACACCATGATCGACAGTGCGACGCATTCGACGATGACCATGGCGGTTGACGCCGATAGCCCGCCGAGAAACGCCACGAGTGCGATCACCTGGCTGCCCTCGGCCACCGGCAGGGCCAGCACGAACGTATCGCCATCAGCACCCGGCGGCAGCAGCAGCAGCCCTGCCACGGCGATTGGAATGACGAAGATGTTGATGGCCACCAGATAGGCCGGGAACATCCAGGCGGCGCGGCGCAATTCATCGCGGCTGGTGTTCTCGACCGCCGCCACATGGAACTGGCGCGGCAGCAGCACGATGGCGAATGACGCCAGCAGCGTCATGGTCAGCCACTGCCCGCCATCGAGGCCGCCGGCAAACAGCGAGGTCACGGCGGGTTCGGCAGCGGCGCGTTCGAGGAATGGCCCGACGCCGCCCATGACGCCAAACACCACAAAACAACCGACCGCCACGAAAGCCACCAGCTTCACCAGCGATTCAACCGCGATCGCCAGGATCATCCCGTCCTGATGCTCGGTCGTGTCGATATGCCTCGTACCAAACAGGATGGCGAAGATGCCCATGGTCACTGCAACCAGCAGCGACAAGCCATCAAGCCCGGTCGATGGCCTGAGAAACTCACGCGACCAGTCTGGCTCGTTGATCAGCACCGCGAGAGAAGCCGACACGGCCTTCAGCTGGATCGAGATATAGGGCACGATGCCGATGACCGCGATCACCGCCACCAGCGCGCCCAGTGCCTCGCTCTTGCCATAGCGGGCGGCGAGGAAGTCGGCGATCGACGCGATGTTGTGCCGCTTGGTGATGGTTGCCACCTGCTGCAGCAGTTTCCAGCCGAGGGCGAACACCAAGATCGGTCCGAGATAGATCGGGATGAAGTCGAGCCCGGTGCGCGACGCGATGCCGACGCTGCCGAAATACGTCCATGAGGTGCAATAGACTCCCAGCGACAAGGCATAGATGATTGGGCGTCCGGTCCTGACGCTCCACTTTCGCGCCATGCGGTCGCCATAGGTGGCGACGCCGAACAACGCCCCAAGATAGACGAGGCCAGCAGCGAGAATGGTCCATTCTTTGATCACGGCGGCATGATCGGGCCTTGGCCATTGCGAATCAAGCTGTATGCGCTTCAGGCTCCCCCCTAACGCTATTGAACTTTCGGCCTATTCACCCGAAAGAAGGCAGGCGCGAAGACCCGGCGATTGATCCATGTCAATGCTCATGGCCCGCCTCGCAAGCATTCGATGAACTGAACGATATCTGAAAAGGGGGACGCTCATGGCGGCTGGATCACTCATGCAAATGGCGCTTTGGGGGCTGCTGGCGCTATTTGCCATCACAATGGGCGCCAAGGCGGAAGATACGCCCTTTGCCGTCCATATGTTCATGTTCGCAGGTGCTGCGATCATCGCCTTGATCTACAAGGCACGGAACATCGACAAGCCGGCGCCTGATACTTCGGGCTATCTTGACGGTGTTGTGCGCTATGGCGCCATCGTCACGGTGTTCTGGGGCGTCGTCGGCTTCCTCGTTGGTGTCGTCGTGGCCCTGCAACTGGCGTTCCCCGGCTGGAACCCTGATCTGGAATGGTTCAACTTCGGCAGGCTCCGGCCGTTGCACACCTCGGCCGTGGTTTTCGCTTTCGGCGGCAACGCCCTGATCACCACGAGCTTCTACGTCGTCCAGCGCACCAACCGGGTGCGGCTGGCCTTCGGCAATCTCTCCTGGTTCGTGTTCTGGGGCTATCAGCTGTTCATCGTGCTGGCCGCTACCGGCTATCTCATGGGCGTCACCGAAGCTCGCGAGTATGCCGAACCCGAATGGTATGTCGATCTCTGGCTCACCATCGTTTGGGTCGCCTATTTCCTGGTGTTCTTCGGCACGCTGATCAAGCGCAAGGAACCCCACATCTATGTGGCAAACTGGTTCTACCTGTCGTTCATCGTGACGATTGCCATGCTGCACATCGTCAACAACCTGTCGATCCCGGTCTCGGTCTTCGGTTCGAAGAGCTATTCGGTGTTCTCGGGCGTGCAGGATGCGCTGACCCAGTGGTGGTATGGCCACAATGCCGTCGGCTTCTTCCTCACCGCCGGCTTCCTCGGCATGATGTATTACTTCATCCCCAAGCGCGCTGACCGCCCGGTCTATTCCTACCGGCTGTCGATCGTGCATTTCTGGTCGTTGATCTTCCTCTATATCTGGGCCGGGCCGCACCATCTGCACTACACGGCACTGCCAGACTGGGCGCAGACACTCGGCATGGTGTTCTCGATCATGCTGTGGATGCCTTCATGGGGCGGCATGATCAACGGCCTGATGACGCTGTCCGGCGCCTGGGACAAGCTCCGCACCGATCCCGTCCTCCGCATGATGGTGATCTCTGTCGCCTTCTACGGCATGTCGACCTTCGAAGGCCCGATGATGTCGCTCAAATCGGTGAACTCGCTGTCGCATTATACTGACTGGACCATCGGCCACGTGCACTCAGGTGCCCTTGGCTGGGTCGGCATGATCTCGATGGGCTGCATGTATCACCTGATCCCGCGCCTGTGGGGCCAGAAGGAAGTCTATTCGCTGCGGCTCGT
>JANLTS010000199.1:0-2199 GCA_031363045.1 Hyphomicrobiales bacterium | reverse complement strand
ATCAAGGCGCCCTGGGCGCCGCTCTCGATGGCTGCGGCCAATGCCAGTAGCGCGACGACCGTCTTGCCGGAGCCGACATCGCCCTGCAGAAGCCGCAACATGCGGTCAGGCGAGGCCATGTCTTTGAGGATTTCGCCAACGGCAATAGTCTGCGCGTTGGTGAGGCTGTAGGGCAGGGCGCGGATGAGTTTTTCACGCAGCGCCCCGGTGCCTGGAAGCCTGCGTCCGCTCGCGCGTTTCATGTTGGCCCGCACCAGTGTCAGTGCCAGTTGATTGGCCAGCAACTCGTCATAGGCCAGCCGCCGCCTCGCATGCGATTCAGGACCAACCGCAGTCGGTGTTTCCGGATGATGCAGTGTGCGCAGCGCCTGGGCAAAGCCTGGCCATTGCTGGCGCTGCTGGAAGGCCTCGTCCTGCCACTCCGGCAATTCCGGCAATTTCTCAAGCGCCCCACGGATTGCTTTGGCCAGAAGCTTTCCCGACAATCCCTCGGTCAGCGGGTAGACCGGCTCAAGCAGCGGCATTTTCTCGAACTCGTCGGCTGAGAGAATGTGGTCCGGATGCGACATCTGCGCCTCGTCCTTGAACCATTCGATCTTGCCGGAGACAAACCGAGTCTCGCCCTGTGGCAGTTGGCGCAGGAGGGAATCGGCAAAGGCGTGGAAGAATACCAGCGTCATCATGCCGGAACCGTCATAGAGATCGACGCGATAGGGCAGGCGCTTGTTGAAGGGCGGTGGTGGCCGATGCTGCGCAACGATGGCCTCGACCGTCACCACACCATCGCGCGGCAGATCAGCGATCTTGGGGCGGAAGCGCCGGTCGACAATGCCTGAGGGCAAGTGGAACAGCAGGTCAATGATCCGCGTCTGCTCGCTTGGGATTCCATGCCTGGGCCGCAGAAATCCTGCCAATAGCTTGTCGATCTTCTGGCCGATGCCCTTCAGGGCAGCGGCTCCGGCAAACAGGGGGTTGAGCAGCGGTGGGCGCATGGGCCTATTTCACTGGGAACCGGTTGCAGCGCAAGTGTGGTTCGGGCAAGAAGCGCCACGATGACATTCACCCCCGATGACGCCACCCGCCGCAAGCGCCTGCTCTGGCGCGCCACACACCGTGGCATCAAGGAGATGGACCTGATTCTCGGCGGCTACGTCACGAGTCATCTGGCCACTTTTTCGGCTGCCGACATCGACCAACTCGAAGCCATCATGGATATTCCCGATCAGGAAATGCTGAGCTGGGCCACGAAGCAGGAGGTCGTGCCGCCGCAACTCGCCTCGCCGCTGCTGCTGAAGATTCTCGAGCATCGCCGATGATCGATCTCTCAAAACTGCAACCGCGGCTGAAGCATCCCGGCCGCATCAGCCTCACCGGCGTACCGCAGGGGCTCGATGCCATGCTGCTGCCGCTGATCGCCAAGGCGGCGGGCGTCCGTGTCGTGGTGCATGTGGCGGTGGATGACCAGCGCGCCGCCGTGCTGGCTGACCAGCTGGCGGTTTTTGCGCCGAAGCTCGACATCCTGCGCTTTCCCGCCTGGGACTGCCTGCCCTATGACCGCGTCTCACCGGTGGCTGACATTGTTGCGAGGCGGCTTGCCACTTTGGCGCGGCTGATCCAGCCGATCACCCGGCCGCTGGTGCTGCTCACCACTGTCAATGCCGTGCTACAACGCGTCGTGCCGCGCACGCTGCTTGAAACCCAGAGCTTCAGTGCCGCGCCAAGCCACCGTGTCGACTCCGACAAGCTCATTGCTTTCCTGAGTGAGAATGGTTTTTCGCGCACGGGTACGGTGGTTGATCCCGGCGATTTCGCGGTGCGCGGCGGCATTATCGATATTTTTCCGCCGGGCTTCGATCAGCCGGTGCGGCTTGATTTCTTTGGCGACACGTTGGAATCGCTCCGCAGTTTCGATCCGGAATCGCAGCGCACAACGTCAAGCCTCAAACGCTTCACGCTGAACCCGGCCAACGAGGTGTTGCTCAATCCGGACTCGATCAGCCGCTTCCGCAAAGGCTATGCCGAGACGTTCGGCGGCATCGATATTTCCGATCCGATGTATGAGAGCGTGACGGCGGGCCGGCGCTATCAGGGCATGGAACATTGGTTGCCACTGTTCCACGATCACCTGTCGACGCTGTTCGATTATTTGAACGACCCCGTCATCACGCTCGATCATACGGCGGATGAATCGGCCACGGC
>JANLTS010000165.1:0-2503 GCA_031363045.1 Hyphomicrobiales bacterium | reverse complement strand
TTCGGAGCCGCGGCCTTGTCGGCCTTGGCCTTCTTGGCGTCGGCCTTCTTGGCGTCAACCTTGGCAGAGTCAGCGGGCTTTGCCGCCGGCTTTTTTGCCACATCCTTAGCCATCGATCACTTCTCCCGAACGCTTGGCGACGCGCACTTTCTTGCCGTCGGCCAGAATTTTGTAACCCACCCGGGTCGGCTTGCCGTCCTTCGGATCGCGCAGAGCCAGGTTCGACACATGGATCGGCATTTCCTTGGTGACGATGCCGCCTTCCTGGGCTGCCGTCTGCTTCTGATGGCGCTTGGCGAGATTGACGCCACGCACCACAGCCCGATTCTCGGTGGGGATCATGCGGACGATTTCGCCCTGCTTGCCCTTGTCCTTGCCGGTGGTGACGGTAACCTTGTCACCCTTCTTGATTTTCAGTTTCGCCGCCATCACAGCACCTCCGGCGCAAGTGAGATAATCTTCATCTGGTTCTTGGCGCGCAGTTCGCGCGGAACGGGTCCAAATATGCGCGTGCCGACCGGCTCGCCTTGCGCATTGATCAGCACCGCCGCATTGCGGTCAAAGCGGATCACCGAGCCATCCGGACGGCGGATGTCTTTCGCCGTGCGCACCACGATCGCCTTCATCACGGTACCCTTCTTCACGCGGCCGCGCGGGATTGCTTCCTTGATCGACACGACGATGACGTCGCCCACCGAGGCATACCTGCGTTTCGAACCGCCCAGCACCTTGATGCACTGCACCCGGCGTGCGCCGGAGTTGTCCGCGACATCTAAGTTGGTTTCTTGCTGGATCATCTGATCACCCGTTCACTCGTGGGCTTGACGCCCGCTTCTTCTCTTTATGCCTGACCCAATTATGCTTGACCTAGGGCGACCTTCTCGACGAGGGTCCAGCGCTTCTGCTTCGACAGCGGACGCGTTTCCTCGATGCGGACGATGTCGCCGGCCTTGGCTTCGTTCTTCTCGTCATGGGCGTGGTACTTCTTCGACAATCGCACGGTCTTCTTCAGAACCGGGTGGCGCAGGCGGCGTTCCACCTTGACCACGATGGTCTTGTCGTTCTTGTCGCTCACCACGACGCCCTGCAGGATGCGCTTCGGCATTGTCTCTCTCCTACTTCGCGGCGGCAGCTTGCGACTGCGCCGTCTTGAGACGGGCGATGTCGCGGCGGATCTGGCGGATGCGCGCGGTATTCTCAACTTGGCCCGTCGCCCGCTGGAAGCGCAGGTTGAACTGCTCCTTCTTGAGCTTCAGGATATCATCCTTGACCTGGTCCTTGGTCAGTATGCGGATGTTTTTCATGTCCATCGCGGTCATCCTCTTATGCTTCGCCGAGGCGCGCCACGAAGCGCGTCTTGATCGGAAGCTTGGCGGCGGCCAGGCGCAGCGACTCTTCGGCCACGTTGCGCGGAATGCCATCGATCTCGAAAAGGACACGGCCCGGTTTCACGCGGGCGGCCCAGTATTCGGTTGAACCCTTGCCGGAACCCATGCGGACTTCGGCGGGCTTCTTCGACACCGGAACGTCCGGGAACACCCGGATCCAGATGCGGCCGGCGCGCTTCATGCCACGCGCCAGTGCCCGGCGCGCCGCCTCGATCTGACGCGCCGTCAGACGATCGGGCTCGGTGGCCTTGAGGCCAAAGGCGCCGAAATCCAGCGTGTTGCAGCTGGTGGCCCGCCCATGGATGCGGCCCTTGTGGGCCTTCCGGTACTTTGTCTTTTTCGGTTGCAGCATTTTCGCTAACCCTCAAACCCTCAAGCCGCGTCGCGGTCGCGGCGTCCGCGCGACCCCTGGTCCTGCGGCTCGTTCATGCGTCTGTCCTGCGCCATCGGATCGTGGTCAAGGATTTCACCCTTGAAGATCCAGACCTTGACACCGTTGGTGCCATAGGTCGTGAAAGCGGTCGACGTTCCATAGTCCACATCCGCGCGCAGCGTGTGCAGCGGAACGCGGCCCTCGCGGTACCATTCGGTGCGGGCGATTTCCGCCCCGCCCAAACGGCCCGAGCAGGTGATCTTGATACCCTCGGCGCCCATGCGCTGGGCCGATTGCACGGCGCGCTTCATGGCGCGGCGGAAAGCCACCCGGCGCTCAAGCTGCTGGGCGATGTTCTCGGCCACCAGAACGGCATCGACTTCGGGCTTCCGGACTTCAACAATGTTGAGGTGGACTTCCGAGCCGGTCATGTCCTGAACCTTGCGGCGCAGCTTCTCGATGTCGGCGCCCTTCTTGCCGATCACCACGCCCGGACGCGCCGAGTAGATGGTGACGCGGCACTTCTTGTGCGGACGCTCGATCAGCACCTTGGAGACGCCAGCCTGCTTCAGTTCCTTCTTGAGATACTCGCGGATGGCGATGTCCTCGTGCAGGAGCTTGCCATATTCGCGCGATCCGGCGAACCAGCGCGAGTCCCACGTCTTGATGATGCCGAGGCGCAGGCCAATGGGATTGCATTTCTGGCCCATCAAGCGGCCTCCTTCGATTTGGCAGCTGTCTA
>JANLTS010000163.1:0-5626 GCA_031363045.1 Hyphomicrobiales bacterium | reverse complement strand
TCGCGGTGCGGTTTCCAGAGCTGCGTCAGGCCAAGGCCCATGAAACCCAGCGGGCGGGCGCCACCGAACGGCCGCCACCCTTCAACCGGCAGATGCGGATCTACCTGGCGCTGATCCTGGCCGCAGCCTTCTTTTCGAATGTCGGCTATTTCGTCCTCGACAACCTGTTCTTTTCCGAAGTCGAGAAGAACTTCGCTGACGAGAAGGCGATGGCCTCCTTCCTCAGCATCGCCTTTGGCGCCGCCGGTGGCGCCACGCTGTTGTTCAGCCTGTTCATTGCGCCGCGCGTCCTCGCCCGTTTCGGCATCGGGCCGGCGCTGTCGTGGGTGCCCGCCATGTTGTCGATTCTGTCGCTGGCCTTGATCGCTGCGATCTTCATGCCCATGGCGCTGGCCCTGCTGCCATTTGCCATCGCAACGGCGATGAAGCTGTTGGACGACGGCTTGCGCGCCAGCATCTATCGGCCATCGGTGCAGACGCTCTACCAGCCCATTCCGCCCGCCCAGCGCATCCGGGCGATGGCCTCAGCCGAGGGTTATGCCGAACCATTGGGTATCGCTACAGCCGGCGGAACGCTTCTGCTGCTCACCCACTTTGCGGGTTTCGATACCTACAAGGTGACGGCACTGTTGCTGGCGTGCGCCGTGTCATGGCTGGCAGTCACGCTGATGCTCCGCCGCCGCTACATTTCGGCGTTGAGCCTGGCGGTGTCGCGCCGCCAGAATATCGAAACAGGCTTTTCGGGCCTCACCGGTGAGGAAGCCAGACGGCTGGTGCTGGAGAAACTGGCAAGCGACCAGATTGCCGACCGGCTGTCAGCGGCTGACATGCTGCGCAAGGTCGATCCGATGATCTATCGAAGCATGGTTCCGGACCTGCTGAAGACTGGCGAAGCGGCCCTTGTCCGGCAGGTGCTTCCCGATCTTCCCGCCCTCGCCATCGACAACATCGACCCGGTTCTGAAGGAACGCCTGCAACGCGAAACCGATGCGGATGTCAGGGGGCACCTCGTCCTCGCCCTGGCGCGGTCGGGCGATTCCGAGGGAACGGCGATGCTGTCCCGCCAGTCTGCGAAACCGGGACCCCTGCAGGACCTGTCGTTGGCGGCCCTTGTCGGCACCAACTTCGGACAGGCCAGCGACTATGCGGGCACGCGGATGCGGCTGATGGCGAAAGCACCCGACGCATCAAGCCGCCGAACCTTCCTCGCCGCCGCCACACGCTCAGGCTCCGATGTTTTCGATGTCCACATGATCGGACTCTTCAACGACCCCGATCCCGAGACAAGGCGCGCCGCCTTCCACGCCGCTGGCCGCACCGGGCGGGCTGGCTTCATATCGCCTCTGGCAGAGCGGCTGGTCTCAGACAACACCGGTCAGGAAAACGCCAACGCCATGGCGCGGGCGCTGACGGCCATCGGTGATGGCGCCTTCCCTATCCTGGTGCAGGCCCTGGAGCAAACCATCAACCGGACTGCCCGGGTTGCCGCCGCCAGTGCCCTCGGGCTTGCTGGCGCAACATCAGCCCGCGACATGCTGGTGAGGTTCCTCGACGATGCAGCGCCCGAGGTGTCCCATGCGGCTGCCATGAGCCTTTGGACGGCGCAAGCGCGACTGAACGCGGCCCAGTCGAAGATCGCCTTCAAGGCAGTCGAGAAACTGCTGCAGCGCGCCGCAATCCTCTATCAGGCACAAGCCGATATCGCAGGACTGCCGGGATCGAAGCTGTTGCATGATGCTCTGCAACATCGCATCAGCCTGTTGACCACGCAGTGTTTCATGCTGGCCGCACTGACCCATGGCATGGACAGCCTGAAGTCCGTCCACTTGGAGTCCACGACACTCCGCAGCGAAGAGAAATCGGTGGCGATCGAACTGGTGGATAGTCTGCTGCCGGCTTCGCTGCGCCAACTCAGCGCTGCGGTCATTGCCGAGTTGCCGCTCAACGAGCGGATCAAGCGCATTGGCAAGGTTGTGAAACTCGAGACTCTCGAACCCGAGCGGCGGCTTGAACAACTGGTGACGGCAGAACCCTCTGCCACCCAATGGATCAGGGCCTGCGCGCTGGCGCTTGCCGACGAAGCACGTTGTAACACTGCGGCCATGCTGATCGACGCAACCTACGATGAGATTGGTCTGGCTGGTGAGACCGCGCGGCATCTGGCGCATGCCGGAGAACCTCCCGAAGGAGAAACGCAATTGAGCCTTTCAACCATCGAAAAAGTATTGTTCCTGAAATCGGTGAACCTCTTCAAATCGATCCCCGACGAATACCTGGCGGAGTTCGCGCCGGTCATGCTGTCGGAACAATATGGTCCGGGCGAGGTCATCATGACGGAAGGTGAGTTTGGCGCCTCGCTCTACATCATCGTCTCGGGCGAGGTGGAGATCATTCTCGGCGGCAGAGTTGTCGACAAGTTGGGCCAGCGGGCGGTGGTGGGCGAACTTGCGGCACTCGATCCGGAAAAGCGGACGGCAACAGTGCGGGCGCTCGGCGAATGCCACGTCATGGCACTCAGCAACCAGCACATCGGCTCACTGATGGCGGCACATCCGGGGATTGCAGAAGGCATCATTCGCGAACTCTGCACCAGGCTTCGCGGCGAACACGCGTTGAAGCGACAAAGGGTTGCGCAGCAATAGTTCGGCAAAGTCGATCCATTCGCCGATTGCGGCCATGCGGATACTATCCTAACGTTCGGTGCAATAACCAAGAGGGCGCTGGGGCCACACATCCTGTTGGCAGAGTTGTCGCTTTGGGAGAGGCTGATATGCTGCACCATGCTGAAGCCGATCTCGCCGCCCAACTCGACGCCGCCAACCGCCGCATTGCGGAGTTTGAATCCGCCACGTCGGTGTCGGCAAGCGAGTTTGACCGGCTGCTATCCGAAAATCTGCGTTTGCTACGCGAAACGGAAGAGCGTTCAGGGGAACTCGCCATTCTCAACAGTGTCGGCGAGGCGATGGCGAAGACACTGGACGTCAAGACCGTCACCCGCATCGTCGGCGACAAGGTGCGCGATATCTTCAGCGCCGAAGCCATCGAAATCCTGTTGCGTGATTCCTCGTCCAACATGATCCATGTCCCCTATTCCTTCTATCGCGAGTATCAGGACGTCGAGCCCTTTGCGATGGGTGCGGGGCTGACGTCCGAAGTCATTCTCTCCGGAAGGCCGCTTCTGATCGCGACTTTCGAGCAGTCCCTGCAGCACAGTGTCATCGCGCTTAGCGAAGCGGAAAAAACCGAATCCTATCTGGGCGTGCCGATCAACGCCGGCGACCAGACGCTGGGCGTGGTCAGCGTGCAGAGCTACCAGCAACACGCCTTCAATGAAGGCCATGTGCGCCTGCTGGAGACTCTTGCGTCCAACATGGGCGTGGCCATCGCCAATGCCCGCCTGTTCGACGAGACGCAACGGCTGCTGAAAATCACAGAAGCCCGCAATGCCGAGCTTGCCTTCGTCAACGGCATCCAGGAAGTCCTGGCCTCCGGTCTTGAGATGCAGGCAATCTACGACATGATCGGCGACAAGATTGCCGAGATCTTCGATGCCCAGGTCGCTGACATCGGCATCCTCGACCCGCACGACAATCTCATCCATTTCCCCTACACCATCGAGCGCGGCGTGCGCTTTCCCGACGAGCCGATACCGCTTGGCGGTTATCGCAAGCATGTGCTGGAAACAGGACAGCCACTGCGGATTGTCCGGAACATTGAAGAAGAAGCTCAGCGCTATGGCGCCAAGGTCATTCAGGGCGAAATGCCGAAGTCCGCCCTGTTCATGCCGATGCTGGTCGAGGGCGCGGTCAAGGGCTTCCTGTCGCTGCAGAATCTTGACCACGAGGATGCATTCAGCGAATCCGACGTAAGCCTTTTGACCACCATCGCCAACGCCACCAGCGTGGCCCTCGAAAAGGCCCGGCTGTTCACCGAGACGGTGCGCCTGCTGCAGGTCACTAAGGAACGAAATGCCGAGCTGGCCTTCGTCAACGGGGTTCAGGAGGTGCTGGTGTCCAACGTGGACATGCAGTCGATCTACGACCAGATCGGCGACAAGATTCATCAGATCTTCAACGCGCAGGTGGTCGACATCGGGCTTCTCGACCCTGACGACGACCTCATCCATTTCCCCTACACCATCGAGCGTGGCGTGCGCTTTCCGGATGAACCGATTGCCCTGATCGGATTTCGCAAGCATGCGATGGAGACGCGCCAGCCGCTGCTGATCAACGAGGATGTCGAGGGAGCAAATACCATCTACGGCAATCCACAGGTGCTTCAGGGCGAGCCGGCAAAATCGCTGTTGTATGTCCCGATGATTGTCGAAGGTCAGGCCAAGGGCGTCATCTCGCTGCAAAACCTCGACCAGGAGAACGCCTTCAGCCCGTCAGATGTGAGCCTACTGACCACTATCGGCAACGCCACCTCGATCGCCATCGAAAAGGCGAGGCTGTTCACCGAAACGCAGCGCCTGCTGAAGGTGACTGAGGATCGCGCCGCCGAACTGGGCGCCATTTCCAAGGTCAGCGAGGCGCTGATTGCCGAGTCGGAGCTCGACAGCACCATCCAGCTGATCGGCAACCAGATGCGGGAGATATTCAACGCCGATATCGTCTATGTGGCGTTGCTCGATTCCGACACCGGCCTGATCCATTTCCCCTATCAGGTTGGTGAAGCCTTCACGACGCTGAAGCTCGGCGAAGGCCTGACCAGCAAGATCATCGAGACCGGCGAGCCCATCCTGATCAACCAGAATGTCTTGAAGCGCAGCGCGGAAATCGGCGCGATCCCGGTCGGCAAGGAGGCGCTGTCCTATCTCGGCGTGCCGATCAAGACCGCGCAAGGCACCATCGGCGTGATCAGCGTGCAAAGCACCACGCAGGAAGGCCTGTTCACCGACGACTCGCTCCGCCTGCTCACCACCATTGCCGCCAACGCGGGTGCAGCGCTCCACAACGCGCAACTGTTCAGCAATGCGCTGGAACATTTGCGGCAAGTGGAAATCCTCACCAACGCCGCCAATGCCATCGAACGCCGCAGCTTCGAGCCGGAGATGATCGAGCAGGTGGCATCGCGCACCGATGCGCTGGGCGAACTGGCGCGGGTGTTCCGCAACATGGCGCAAGAGGTGCGCGTGCGCGAACAACGGCTGCGCCGCCAGTTGCAGCAATTGCAACTCGACATCGAAGAGAAGCAGCAGGCGAAGGCCGAGACCCTCGCCGTCTTCATCCCGATGGACCGGCGGCAGGCGATGGCCCGGGGCGGTACGTTGCCCGAGGCGGTGAACGGCACGGCACTCTTCGCCGACATTTCGGGTTTCACCACGTTGACCGAGCAGCTCGCCATTGACCTCGGCCTGCAGCGCGGTGCCGAAGAAATCATCCGCCACCTGAACCGGGTCTTCACGGTCCTGATCGACGACGTCCATCGCTATGGCGGCTCGGTCATCGGCTTCTGCGGTGATGCCATCACCTGCTGGTTCGACGATTGCGATCTCAACGGTGTGACAAGGCCCGGACGGTCGACCGAGCGGGCCGTGGCCGCGGCACTTGCGATGCAGAAGGGCATGGGCGCCTTTGCGGCCATTGCCACGCCCTCGGGCAAGACCATCGGACTGGCCATCAAG
>JANLTS010000162.1:0-1800 GCA_031363045.1 Hyphomicrobiales bacterium | reverse complement strand
CCATCAGCGTCAGACCGACGATGATGCTGGCAAAGATACTGAAGTAAGTTCCCAGCCGGGGATTGATCAACCGGATGCGTGGCGCCAGTGACATCGTTACTCCGGATGAAGTGAGGTGAGATGGTGAGGTGGTGAGGTGGTGAGTGGTCGGGCGTGGATTTGGCGTGCCGCTATGGCTGATTGAAATTTGTCAGCTGTTGACTTCGAAATCGTCCGCTCGCACGTCAGCACCACTCACCACCTCACCACTCACCAACTCACCCCGTTATGCGTCCTCGTGGGCGCCGTGCCAGTGATCGATCGCATCCTGGCGGTTGACGAAACTTGCGACTGTAATGCTGGCGATCAGCACCAGCCCGTGTAACGCCAAAAAGTACCCAAGCGGGAAGCCGAGAAACTTGCTCGAGTTCAGCCTGTCGGCATAGAGCGGCAGGATGATGATGACCGCCAGAAAGGGCACCAAGCTGGCCAGCATCTGCCACTTGGTGTGCCGCCAATAGGGTTTGCGCTCTCGACGCTCGATCATTCCATTTCCTCCGCTCGCTGCGCTAAGCCGAGACTTAAACTGCCACACTCTCAGCCGAAACGCCTACTGCCGGCCGGGATTCTACACTGCCGTCACACCACACCGTGGCCGCATAACCCCATTTGCCAACAGAGGAATTTGGCAAATATGAGGGGTAATGCCTGGATTGATCCGACCCCACTGTTGACCTACTGTCCAGTGCTGATTCGAACGCACGATGCGGCCCGTGGCGGGCCGATCGCGTGGCTCAGCGTGGCGACTGCGAAGGCACCGGGGAGGAGACCCACTATGGGAATGATACAGGAATTCAAAGACTTCGTAATGAAAGGCAATGTCCTGGATCTGGCCGTCGGCTTGATCATGGGCGCGGCTTTCGGACCCATCATCTCGACACTAGTCGACAACATCATCATGCCGCCGATTGGCCTCCTTCTCAGCGGTGTCGATTTCTCGACCTTACAGATCCCGCTGACGGAAGCCGCAGATCCGGCAAAGTCGGTCGCCATCAAGTACGGCTTGTTCCTCAACGCGATCATCAAGTTCATGATCACAGCAGCGGCTATTTTTCTGCTGATCAAGTCGATCAACACGATGAAGAAGCCGGCCCCGGCCGCGGCACCCGCCGCTCCGCCACCGAGTGAAGTCTACCTCAAGGAAATCCGCGACGCGCTGACCAAGCGCTAAGTGCGACGGTGTCTGACCTCTGGTCAGACATCGTGTTTTGCGATCAAGGTGTCTGACCCGGAGTGTCAGACACCAGAAACCCCGCGGCGCGAGCTGCGGGGTTTTTTATTGCCGTTCCTTGGGTCATGAACAGCTACCGCCGCCGAGCACGCAGAACTTGGCGCAATGGGGGTGGCAGAGCTTCACCGCGCCCTGCTTGAACATTCCGGCATCGGCTCTGGCGGCCTCGGTGAGCGTCGATCCCATTTCGAAGGCCGCGTCATAGGGCAGAAGCGTGCAAGGCAGCACGACGGGCCTGTCCGCATCCTTGCGCTTCACGACCATGCGCGAAGAAGCACACATCATTTGGTTCGGACTCTTTTTCAGGATCCCCCAGCAGGCCGTCGTGATTTCGGGCACGTCGTGTCCGCCGTCCATTTCTGGAAACAAAGTAAGCTGGCCGCGATCCTGGGCATCAACCGGCCAATGACGCTCGGCGAACAGCCGGGCGTACCCGGCGCGCGCTTCAGATTCGCCCTCGCCCCAACACGTGCGCCCGGCGATGAACCAGCACGCGGTATGCGGTGAACCCTTGAAAAACAAAACCGCGC
>JANLTS010000210.1:0-48743 GCA_031363045.1 Hyphomicrobiales bacterium | reverse complement strand
TTGAGCGTCTCTTCGATATCGCATTCCGGGATGATATGCCTCCGCCAGCCTTGTCGCTACCCCAAGTCTCGACCACTCCAATCCTTGTCGACGCTCAGGCCGATGTCGACATTTCTGAAGCGGCCTTTGACTTCGTTCGTTCAATCCGCGTGTTTGAAATCACGTACCAGCAGCGCCGCAGTTCTGATGGCGACTGCAATAGTTGGGGTACCGTCTACATGGGCACCTACGGCGAACAGGGGGACTACACCCGTAGGCGCAGCAGCATATCCGCTGTTCCAGAAGCCTCAGACTTCGGCATTCCGGCCAGTTGCGGCAGCTACCGGCACCGTTCGGTCTTTGTCGAATGGCGGGACTATCAAGGCACCTACGGCCACGAGGAGGTGCATTACTGACGCAGCCAGCCCGACCAGAACCAGACCGGAAACCCAACCCCCAGAAACAGAAACGACGCCAGACCAAAGGCCCGACGCCGCACTGATTTCTCCGTTGCAAGAGAAACCTACCGCGAGTGAAGGACCCGTTCAACCGGCAATATGCTTTGCCCGAACGAATTCTTGCACCCTAAGGTCCGGCGTCCTGAGCCTAAGGACGACCCCGCAATGAACATGACCACTGGCGCCATTTTGCGCCGCATTACTGAGACGCCGCTTTCGGTTTCAGCGCACAAACTCGCGACAATCATCCTCGACGGGATTGCTTGGAAGGACGGCTACAACGGCCTCGAGCGCGGGACCGCCGCCTTCACGCTCACGCATCTGGCAGAGAAGATGGGGGTGTCACGTCAGCACCTGACGGACTTGTTGTCAGAACTGGCCGAATCCGCTCTGGCTCTGGTTCGCTGGAAGCCGAACGGTAAGTTTGCGCCATGGCTCTTCCGCTTCGGTGGGTCAGAAGAAGAGGTTACTTCGCCAGATGTCGTGTCAGCCACAGGCGACACATCACTATCTAGAGAGTCTAAGAACAAAACTATATTTGCGGGAAGGATCGAAATTGCCGCGAAGACCAACGTCTATCAGACGCCTTGGGCTGAACTGATCAGGGCTGCGAAGGCACCCCTCGCCTGTTGGAATGTCGACACTCAGGCGATCTGGGATAGGTTTCTGGCTTTCAATCGGGCACGAGGCAACGCAGCTGTGCCGGCGGGCTTTCTTCTTGGGTTCATGCGGAAATGGCGGAGTTCGGCAGGTGCAGCAGCAAGGCCGATTGCAGAACTTAGTCCTGACCACGAGCGTGATCAGACGGAACTGGAGTTAAACCGCCTGATCAGTGCCGCGCCGAGCAAGAACAGGGAGTTTCACGCATCCGATCTTATTCGGCTTATCGGCCAAGCAGCCTATGAAGACCGCGTGCGCGATGTGGCCAAAGGGGTCGACTGCCTTAGGTTTACAGCAATTCTCGCAGTCCATGGTCGGGCGGTGATGACTGGGGAAATTTCAAGGTGAGGCTGGCCTTGCGCTTCTGTGCGAAAGATCATCGATTCTCTCCAACTTTCTGGCGGCCTGTTGAAGTGAGGTCGGTGTGTCGCAATATCCACTTTCTGGTGAAACCCCCGCTGGCTCTGTGGTTCTTTCTGTGTTTCGGCATGCAAAATTTACCCCTTAGGCGGGGTGATCGGCGTCCAATTTTGATGTGGTGGACGGCCGCTGTCCAACCGTGGCGCGTGTTGCTGCCATGGTGCATGATCAAGGTTCCAATATAGGGAGGTTCCACCATGTCTGATGTGATCGTGACGGTCGGTCTCGACCTCGCGAAGAATGTGTTTCAGGTTCACGGCGTCGATGCAGACGGGAGAGTTTGTGTTCGCGGCAAACTCCGCCGCGCGGAGGTCGCGCCATTTTTTGCCAACCTGTCGTCCTGCTTGGTTGGGATGGAGGCTTGAGCGTCGTCTCACTTTTGGGCTCGCGAGATTGTCCGGCTAGGACACGAGGTCAGGCTCATGCCCCCGGCTTACGTGAAGCCCGATGTCAAGCGCGGCAAGACCGTTGCTTCGGATGCAGAAGCCATCTGCGAAGCAGTCACACGGCCGACGATGCGCTTCGTGGCGGTGAAGAGAGAAGATCAGCAGGCGGTACTGATGCTTCACAAGACGAGGGAACTCCTGGTCCGGCAGAGGATAATGCAGACCAACGCACTCAGGGCACATCTCGCCGAGCTGGGCATCGTTGCGGCCCAAGGCGTGGAAGGGTTGAGCAGCCTGAAGACCCATTTCCAGAAGGTGTTGGACTCTTTGTCTGAACATGCCACCGCCGCCCTTCAGACCCTGATCAGAATGGCAGATTGCCTGGTCGATGAGATCGAAAGGCTCGAAAGCCGCATCCTCGAATGGCACCGAACGAATGATGCCAGCCGGCAGCTTGCAACCATTCCCGGGATCGGGCCCATCACAGCCAGTGCGATTGCGGCCAGTGTGCCAAATGCCAGCCTGTTCAGAACCGCCCGTCAGTTCGCAGCCTGGCTCGGGCTGACGCCGGGGGCAAACTCCAGCGGCGGCAAGGACAGGCAGATGGGCATCAGCAAACAGGGCGACGGCTATATCCGTCGTCTGCTGGTTTCTGGCGAGAATGCTGTCATGGGCTTTGCCCGACGGCGAGATCCGGGCAAAGCATGGCTAGTGGGGCTCAAGGAGCGCAAGAGGCCGAAGGTTGCTGCGGTCGCCCAAGCCAACATGACCGCTCTCATAGCCTGGGCAATCTTGCGACGGAACTAGTTCTTCGCCCCTCGATCCACATGATGGCACGAGCCGGGCGAGAGTAAATGCGTCGAGGCTGAGGAAAGATGACAAACCGGTCGAACCGGGGATCAGGACACCCCAAGGGGTCAAGGCGCCAAATCGAGCGCGTAATTTTGATTGGGACCTGATCTGCGGACTTCATCTGGGCCAGCGGCTATGCCGCACAAACAGGCCGTAGACATGACTGCTTTCGGCATATGCTCGTCATAGTTCCAGCTTTCGCATCAGGGGCCGTCCAGACATGGAACCTTGATCATGCACCATGGCAGCAACACGCGCCACGGTTGGACAGGGGCCGTCCACCACATCAAAATTGGATGCCGATCGGGGTCAGTATTCCATGCCGATTGACAAGCGCGTTTTTGCGGCTCAGCGCTAGCGGCCTGATGGTATTTTCGATCGGGCTGGTGTCCATCTCAACGCGGCATCAGTCAAGAAGATTGGCAGGCCATCCCTGTGGCGTTGAATATAGTCGAGCTTCTGGCCAAGGCGGGATTTGGCGGCGATGCGACTGCGTTGTTTGGTCAGCCAGCGACGGGAGCCTGCAAAGCGTGGGGCAGATTGCATTGTCTGGGGTCGGCGCTCTTTGGCGGAAAGGCCCCGGACGCTGGCCTCGGTCTAGAGCTGGTCGCGTTCAATCGGGTTTGTATCCTGCGGCGATGAAGTAGTTTAGGCATTCGTCCTCGGTGAAGAGGTCGCAGACGGCACCTACGACTTTCCAGAGGTCCTGATATGTGCGGGCGGCGGCTTTTCGGAGCAGGGTCTTGAGCTTGGCGAAAGCCATCTCGATCGGGTTGAGGTCGGGGCTGTAGGGTGGGGGCGAGCTGGGTCTCGATGTAAAGGTCGACGAGGTCGCGGTTGATCGGGCCGTCGATCACCCAGGGCGCATCGAGGCGATCGTGGCGCAGGGCCGCGATGAAAGTCTGGGTGTGCCAGTGGCCGAAGGGCGCGTGATCGACCAGCCTCTCGCCGCGCGGGGCCCAGCCGGTGGTCTTGGCCATGTTGGTCTTGACCGAGGTCTCGTCAATAAACCCGATCCGCGTCAGCATGTTGGCCATGAAGGGCTGGCGCCGTATGATCCGGATGTGGCGCAGGGCGGCGACCTCGGGGCGCTTCTGCTCGACGGCCTGCAGGTCTTTTTTTGTGCGTCAGCCCAAGCTTCCGCAACAGCCGCCAGACCGAGCCGCGATGCACCGCCATGCCATGCGTCGCGGCAATCTCGCTGGCCAGTCCGGCGGCCGTCATATCCCGCTTCTCCGCGATCCGGCGGGCGATCCAGTCCTTCAGGGGGAACAGCTTGCCGTGGCCCCCCCGTTGCCCTGGACCTTCGGCACAAGGCCCCCGGTCGCTTTCATCAACTTGACCATGTCCTTGATGAACTTAACCGAAAATTTTGAACAGCACTGCCGCCGAGCGGTGCGTGTTCCCCTCCGCAACATGGTCAACCACCCGCTGCCGTAGCTCTACAGGATGCGGCTTGCCCATCATTGACCCCCATATCTGCCCAAAGACAGGGAATCACAGTCAAACCTTCAAGGGAATCCTGAATCGCGATGGCCGAGACACGCTCTAGTAGATTTGGGCGATGCGGCACAAGTGTTCAGGGGCGATCTCGGATCCGTCCTTCTGATAGATGTCACACAGCTTGCGCCAGGTGACGCGTTGCTCTTAACAGGCTGCTGAAGAAGTCTGTTCGAGAGAACGGTTTCCCTGCCAGGCCGGTCTGAGACGGACCTGATCTGTCTTTCCGAGTTTGCTGGTTGGACCTGCCCCCCGATCACACGGCCAGTAGGCGGGGCAATCTGGCGAGATTGCAGGCAGCCATGGTCAACGTGAAGCGGGAGCGGACCCGTTCGATCCCGCGCAGCACCGTCTAGGCCATGCTGCCGATGGTATCGGCCCAGCCGAAGGGCCCCTCGATTTTTCTTTCGGCGTTTCTGCGACAGGGCGTGTCCGGCATGACGAATGGTGCGGGCGTCGATGGCGGAGTGGCGGAGCTTTTGGGCGACATGAGGGGTGACGCAGGCCTGTCGCAGTCCGGCGACAAAATCGGCGCTGTCGTAGCCCTTGTCGGCGCCGAGCGTCAGGCGTCGGGTCGATCCGGGGGAATGGCGGTGGATCATGTCGAGCGCCGCGCGCCGTTCTGCATGGCCGTCGGCCCGGGTCAGGTCGGCCTGCACGATCAGACCATTGCGGTTTTACATCAATGTGTGCCCCATGAAGCACAGCATTGCACCGGTGCCTGGCGACTTCTCGAACAGCCGAGCGTCGGGGTCGGAGGTCGAGGCATGAGTGGCGTTCGAGCGTTTCTCACCCCGGAAATCGACTTCGGTATTGCGGTTCCGGTGGAGAGGGCGGGTCATCGGCGTGGTCTCGGGTTGGGACTGCTCAACGAGGTTGTCGGGGTCGGCTGCGGGCGGATTGTCCGGCCCGCCGTCATCGTGTGGTGGCGCGCCATCGTCCTTGGGCTGAAAGCTCTTCATTGACGCCCATGCCTGCACCAGCGTGCCGTCGACCCAGAAGTGCTCGTCCGACAGCAGCGGTTCCACCTCGCGGTGCGCCAGAATGGCGGCCAGGAATTTGCGCGACATATCGGTGGTCAGGAGCCCGTCGCGGTTCTTGGTGAACACTGTCGGCACCCAGACCGGGTCATCAATGCCAAGGCCCACGAACCAGCGGAACAGCAGGTTATACTGCATCTGCTCCATCAGCTGGCGCTCGGAGCAGACCGAGAACAGGATCTGGACTAGGCTGGCCCGCATCAGCCGCTCCGGCGCGATGGAGGGGCGACCCTCGGCCGAATAAAGCAGTTCGAAATCAGCATCAAGGCTCGCCAGCGCGTCATTCACGACCTGGCGGACCTTCCGCAGCGGGTGGCGCGCCGGGATACGCTCCTCAAGGTCCACATAGCTGAAAAGCGAACCTGCCGCCTAATCCGTTCCCCGCATGATCACCCCCCGCAAACCCTGCAGCAAGAGGGAATCATGTTCCTCAAACCGTGTCGAGAGCCGAGTTCTTCAGCAACCTGTTAAACCCGAGAAGTGCCACATTGTCACACGGCAATGCTGTCAGCAGAGGAATCCCCGCCACAAAAAGCCCTAACTCAATACTGACTTTAAAACAGCCTTCAAGCAAGCAGAGATGGATCGGGGCCAAAAGGAATCCTGAACCTTGACGACTGCGCCGCGCTCGGGCAGCGATAACTTGGACTCAGGGGCATCGAAGATAGCGCAACAGGAATATTATCTGCTGTTGCAAGGCGAGTTGGGACAAGGCCGTCGTTGGCCAAATCGCATCGAAGACGTGATATCCCCCCAGATAGCTGTGAACCTCTGTCCGCACGGATGCCTCGCGCAAGCGGCAGGCATAGTCCATCGCCTCGTCGTGCAGAGGGTCGATTTCCGCACAGGCCACGAAAGTAACTGGCAGGCCACGCAGGTTGTCGGCAGTGCCAGGGCTGGCATAGGCTGGAATGGTGGCACATTCTGGCCCTAGGTAAAGCGACCAGGCAAGACGCGTCTGGTGCGTTGTCCATGCAGGAAAACTCTCGCCAGCCCGCATTGAGGCGGTCAGCATCCTGTGATCCAACACGGGAAACAGCAACATCTGAACGGCAAGATCAGGTCCGCCCCGGTCGCGCGCGGCGAGAACCGTCGCTGCCGCAAGCGCGCCGCCAGCGCTCTCGCCCGCAACCCCCAGTCTTTTAGGATCAATGCAGAACGTCGGTGCATTTGCAGCCAACCAGACAAGGGCCGCATAGCAATCCTCAAACGGGACGGGAAACCGGTGTTCTGGTGCAAGGCGGTAATCGATGTTCAAGACGGCGCATCCGGCATCGCGCGCATAGCGACGACAGCGAAAGTCTTCTGTATCCAGATCGCCCAGACAAAACGCCCCGCCGTGGCACATCAGCAGGGCAGACAACGGCTCGTCTGCACCGGCTGGCCGATACAGACGAGCGTCCATCACGTACCCGTCTTGCCCCGGTATTCTGATATTCTGGACCATGACGCGGCCGAGGTCCGGCGCGGCCGTAATAGAGGCGTCCGACAACATTCTGCCAAAGGCAGCGTCAAGCTGCCGCGTCTCTGACAGCCTCGTGAGGTCGTAAATGGGTGTATTCCCCAGTGCCGCCCGTAGTTGCGGATGAAGCCGTGCATAGCCATCTTTCATTGCCGCATCTCGGTCAAATCATGCTTTCCTTGGCGGGGGTGACGCTGCCAATCGACGCTCGGATGATGCGTTCCGACATCATGGCCAGCAGTGCTATCGCGAGACCCGCCAGCAAGCCAGCCCCCGCATCTGCTTTGCCCAAGGCAATATAAACCTGCTGGCCAAGATCGCGCGTCCCGACCATCGCCGAGATGGCAAGCATCGACAAGGCCGCCATTATAGTCTGGTTGATTCCAAGTACGATCACCGGCCAGGCGACCGGCAGCTTGACCCACAACAACAGCTGCCAACCGCTACAACCGATCTGACGCGCGGATTCTACAATTTCTACCGGGACGGTCCGCAGGCCATGCTCGATATAACGGATTGGCGGAACCACCGCATAAAGAATGATCGCCATCAGCGCTGTCACATCTCCCACCTTGAAAAGCATAACCGCAGGTATCAGGAACACGAACTGCGGAATCGTCTGCAACGCATCGGCGAGCGGCCGGACCACATCCGAAATTCGCGTGCTGGATGCCGCCCAGATTCCGATCACACCGCCGATGAGAAGCGAAACTAAAACTGCCAGACTGCACAGATAGACCGATTGTATCATCGCGCCCCAAAGACCGGAACAAAGGATCAGCGCGAGGCTGAAAAAGCTGAAGGCCGCGATGCGCCATCGTCCAACCTGCCAGGCCACTGCGACCACCAGCAGAAAGCTCGCGGGCCAGGGAAAGTCAGTCAGCCCGAAGAACAGCAACAGCCCCGCCACAACGATTGCCGCCGCAGAACGCCAGCCAATCGCCCGCGCGGCGGCCAGCGCCAACAAAAGCACGGCAATGGCGTAGGCCGCGATAAGGCCTGGTGTCAGCGCAAATCCCCATAGTCCGGGCACCACAACTTGCACAAGTCCAACCCGAATCGGCAAAAGAAGATAAGTCAGGATGGCGTTCTTGATGCCCGTGATGGTAGCCGCGTGTTCGCCCACAAAGACAAGAAATGCTCGGTCAAGTTCTTGTACGGGAAAGATCCCCTGCGCACCAACCGCCAATGCGGTGCTGTCGGGCCAGAGCAGCCGCATCACGATTCCCGTCAGCACCACAACCCACAGCAGCACCAAAACCGACCGGCGCACTATGCCCAACGGTGCGCGCGATAACTGGGATCGCCGGACAAACCCCTTGGTTATCCGGTCGAACAAGATTGCCAGGAAAACGATCACCAACCCCGCGAGCAGGCTACCGCCGAGTTGTGCAACACGGGTAGCACTCAGCACTGCCCACCCAATATCCTCAAAGCCGCCGATCACGGCGGCCACGATGACCATGCTCAGAACGGCCATTGTGGTCTGGTTGATGCCCACCAGCAGTTGCGGGACGGCGGCGGGAATTTCTGCCATCACGAGCCGTTGCAACCGCGAACAACCACACATTTGCGCGGCCTCGGTGATCGCAACTGGAACCTGATCAATGCCGAGCCATGTGTTCCGCACCATGGGCGGGATTGCAAAAATCACGCTGGCCAGTAGCCCAACGATTGGCCCATAGCCGAAAAGAACGAGCAATGGGATCAGATAGGCGAAGGCTGGCATCGTCTGCATCACGTCCAGCATGACATCAATCGTTTTGCGGGTTCTGGGCACCCGCTGCGCTAGCAGGCCTATCAGGAAACCCAGGACCACCGAAAGCGGAATGGCCAACAGAACCAGAACCAGCGTGTTGACTGACGCCTGCCAGAACCCGGCCGCGACGATGTAGAGACAGGTCAGACCAGCGAAAACCGCCAGTTGCCAGCCGCTTGATTGGATCGACACCAGCATGATGATGGCAGTCAGGGAAAACCAGGGCAGCCATTGCAGAAAACCACGCAACCCCCTTATTGGCACGTCAAACCCCGCAGCGATCAGGCGCGTCACAGGGCGAAGGGCTGTAAAGATGACGTCGACTACCGCATTGACCCACCCGGCCAGCGGTGGAAGCCAGTCCGGGGGCAGGTTGACAAGCCAGGGCAGCGGCCCCCGCATTGCCAATAGAACCGCCACAATTGCCAGAATGACTAGCCAGCCCGCAAGTCCTGGTGGCAGGCGCTGCAAAATACGGCTGCGCCCGGAAGTTTGCGCTAGTGTCATGATGCGCGCCCAGGCGTACTGCGGTCCAGTGCCGCCAAAGCCATGGCGGCTGTTAACCCCCCGATAACTTCGGTGCCGTCCATCACACGAAATCCCGGCGCTCCCGCAGCCAGCCGCGGCACTAGATCTACCAGCAGGGTGTCTGCGGAAATCACGTCGCCGACCTGATCCGCAACGGCGCTGGCCAAATCACGCGCTGTCACGATCTGCAACAAAGGAATTTCCTGAGTAAATCGTGCCACATACTCGTCGACAGGGTTCAGTGCGATATCGACCGGGCGGCCGATCTGTACGATCTTTCCGTCGCGCATCAGTGCGAGACGGTCGGCAAGCCGAAAAGCTTCGACAATATCGTGGGTGATGAACACGATGGTCTTTTTCAACTGCTTTTGCAGACGCAGGAATTCTTCCTGCATCTGACGGCGAATCAAAGGGTCCAGCGCGGAAAACGGCTCGTCCAGAAACCACAGATCGGGGCCTACAGCCAACGACCGGGCGATACCCACGCGCTGCTGCTGGCCGCCCGAAAGTTCTGCCGGATAGGCATTTTCACGACCTTTCAGCCCTACAAGTTCCACAACCTCATGAGCCCGCGCCTCCCGGTCACGCTGCGACTTACCCTGTACCCGCAGTGGAAAAGCGACGTTTTCCAGCACTGTCAAATGCGGCAACAGGCCAAACGACTGAAACACCATCCCCATTGCGTGGCGGCGAAGGTCGGTTAATTCCTTGTGGCTTGCCTTCAGAAGATCTTGACCGTCCAGCAAGATTTCCCCTGCACTAGGTTCGACAAGGCGCGACAGGCATCGCACAAGCGTCGATTTTCCTGACCCAGAAAGACCCATGATGACGAAGATTTCACCCGTCGCGACCTCGAAATTGGCGTCAACAACGGCCGGAATGTGCCGCTCGGCCCGCATCCGCTCTGCCAATTCATTGGGCTCAATCGTGTAGCCGCGCGAGTCAAAATAGAAAGAGGGGCGCGGGCCGAACACTTTCCAGACATTGCGGCAGGCAAGTTTGACCGGACGAGGGGTTGGATTCATTATGGTATCCTTCGAGGCTTTCGCCCGGTCTGAGGCTGGCAGAGGCAGTTTGTGGCTATGCAGTTTCAGCCTTTGGCGGCGTCAAGCCAGGGCTTCCAAGTACCCTCGTGGTTTTCGATCCATTCCTTGACCACAACATCAATGTCTTCATTGCCGCGCTCGACCCGGAAGATCATCAACTCCTGTTCCTTGGCGTCCATGGTAATCTGTTTCAGGACTTCGTAGGCCGCAGGCCATTTCTCGCCAAAGCCGGACCATACGATCTTGGTGACCTCGGGTGGGTTGATGCAGTGTTCGTTGCTCTGGTCTTTGCAGGGCGGCATCTCGACCCAGCCGACTTCCACTTGCGACAGAATGTAATGCGGCGACCAAAGCATCATCAACAGGGGGGTTTTGGCAGCATCGGCCGCGACGAGCTCGGACACAAGTGCGCCTTCCGATCCTGATGAGAGCGCGACATACGGCAGGGCATTATCCGCTACGATTGTCGCCGCGCGCGACCCCCAGTCCGCCGGATAATCAAGGATTCTGCCATTGGGAAAGGTCTCAGGGCTGGCAAGGGCCGCAACGCAGTCGGGTTTGGTGAGCGCGCTCCAGTCCGGCAGTCCCGGACAGACCGTTTCCATGTACTTCGGATAGACCCAGCCCTCACGCGTCTCAAGGTGCAGCGATCCGATATCTTCGATGGACTTGTCGGCTAGTGCCACCGGGTAAACCTCACCCACATTGTTCAGCCAGATCTCGACAGAGGCGCTGAGCGTGCCGTCTGACAAGGCCGTAAACTGCGGGAAGTTGCCAGCGGTGACGTATTCAACTTTGTAACCCAGTTTTTCCAGCAACTGACCCGCGATGTGGCTGGTGACGTGCTGACCAGTCCACTCCAAGATTGCGAATTTGATTGCTTCGTCCTGCGCACCCAGATCGGCGGCCCGACCGGGCAGCGCACTGGCCAGCATCAGCGCCACTGGTAGGCCGGCAAAGATACGTGTCATTTTCATTCTATCTCTCCTTCTGTTGCGTAGTTGATTTTTCATTGCACGATGTTTGCCGCTTTATTCGGTCACAGTTGGTGGCGCGGCCTTGCCGCACCGGGGTGGCACTCAGAGTCCCGAGTCGATGCCAAAAAAGCGTTTCTACAATGCTGTTCAGTTTCTGTGATTGGGTTGGCTTTAGCGCATACAACGATGAAAGCTTGCCGATTTGCGGTGTGCTGCTGTTTTCGTCCACAAGTGAGCGACCGAAGCAGAAGAGCTACGTGTCGGGAACTTTGGGTCAATGTTGCACAGCCGAGATGGCATCGTGGGGCCCGCTTTCGGCCCACTTCAGAACAACGTAGGTCAGACTCTACCACGCGTTCTCCCCCTTGGCGGTTCGCCCCACCAGCGCCAATCTTCTGAAAGCCTAGACCATTCATCCCCGCGTGTTTGACATAGAGTGACACAAAGTTGTCGCATTGCGACAAATCGCGAAAACTGGAAATCATGACTCAGACCTGCAATGAAAGAGTTTTATTGTTCTTTTATTATACTCAGGCCAAGTTACTTGATAATTCAGCACCATAGTCCGAGCGCATCGGATCAATTGAAAACCTTCGAATTGAGCCAGTAGTCCGCCGGAGCGAGCCTGCGGGTTCTGCGTACTTGGCGATGCCTTCTGTGACCGACGGTCCCCGGCTGTCTTTTTCGATCGACGGACAGTGTGTGCAGTCGCCGCGCGCCGGTTCCGACCTCGTCCCATAGTGCTTCCTTCCATTTCTTCTTCAGGGCCGTACCATCATTCTGCGGGGCTACTTTTTTAGTCGCGGTAGTCCGGTTCTTGGACATCAAGGATCGCCCGCACCTCGCTAAGGTGATCAATGGCAAGCTGGCCATAGTCGGTCCATTGTTTCGCCGTTGTGGCAGCCACATGATCCGGTGCCACACGCAAAGGTTGCCCCGAGGCGTAGGCAATCATCAGCGTCTCGCAAGCCCTTTCGAAATAATACATCTCGTCCATTGCCGAAGCGACCGTAGGTGCCGCTACAAGCACGCCATGGTTGCCCATCAAAAGCACGTTGGCATCGCCCAGATGCCCGGCCAGCCGGTCGCCCTCATCGTCGGACAGGCCCATGCCCTCGAAGCCTTCGTCGATAGCAAGGCGGCCAAAGAAGCGCATGGTATTCTGGTCAATTGGCGGCATGCTACTGTCTGCAAGGGCCGAAAGCGCCGTTGCATAACGCGGGTGAAGGTGCAGTAGGCACCGAGCATGCGGCACAAGGCGGTGGATTCGGCTGTGGATATACCAAGCGGTCGGGTCTGGCGCGTTGTTGCGCCGCATCGTGTCGGGGTCCCCGGCATCCAGCAGCATCAGATCCGACGCGCGGATACGCGAGAAGTGGCGGCCTCTTGGATTCATTAGGAACTGCCGCCCGTCGGGCGACACGGCAAGGCTGAAATGATTGGCAACCGACTCATGCATGTTCAGCCGGGCGAAATAGCGGAAGGTCGCTGCCAGATCTTCGCGCTTCCGCTGCAAGCTGTCCGCATCTGGAAGTCCCTGATCTGCACTGACTGCCATATTGTTCATTGAAATTGCCTTTCCGGGATTAGGGACATCGGCGCAGCCGTGGCATCTCGCAACAAAGCCGCCCGGCCACGGATCAAGTCGGACGCCTTTTCAGCGATCATGATGGTGGTTGCGTTGGTGTTGGCGCTTACGATTTCAGGCATGATGGAGGCATCGACCACACGCAAACCGTCGATGCCCCTGACCCTGCATTCGGGATCAACCACAACGTCGGAGGCATGAGCATTGCCCATCCGGCACGTTCCGACCGGATGGTAACACGTCTCCAAAGTCTGGGCGATCCAGGCATCTATGGCCTCCCGCCCCTGAGTTGCCGGTCCGGGGAATATCTCGGCCCCAGCGAACCGCGAAAGTGCAACTTGGGACAGCACATCACGCAGGATTGCAACACCTTCCCGCAAATCTGCCCGATCTGTGGCATCGGCAAGATAGTTGAACAAGATCGCTGGCGCTTGCTGGGGGTCCGCGCTGCGCGCCCGCACATAGCCCCGGCTGCGCGGCCGCATCAGGTCGATATGAACCTGAAAAGAATGCTCCCGCCGGATATCGACAGTGCCGGGCACCACGGCCAGGGGCATGAAAGTGAACTGAATATCCGGGTGCTCGACATCAAGCCGTGACCGCACAAAGCCACCTGCCTCGAAGTGGTTGGTGGCAGCCGGGCCTGTCCCGCGCAAGGCCCATTCCGCACCCGCAAGCCAGCTGCGCACCGGGCGCGTTACCGGATACAAGGTGACGGGTTCGCGGCAAAGATGCTGGATCACCAGATCCGGGTGGTCGTTCAGGTTTTCGCCAACGCCCGGCAGATCATGGAGCACCGGTATCGCCGCGGCCTCCAGCACCGCTGCAGGCCCGATGCCCGACAGATGTAGAAGATGTGGAGAACCGATGGCACCTGCGGCAAGGATCACTTCACGCTCTGCCCACACTTGGGTTGAACGCCCTGCGGCAAGAAAACGAACTCCGCGCGCGTGCCCCCTCTCAAGGGTTACCTCTTGCGCCAGCGCACCCGTCACAATTTTCAGGTTCGGGCGGTCGCGTGCCGGGGTCAGATAGCCGCGCGATGTGCTCCAGCGCCTGCCGCCGCGTGTGCTGCGTTCAACCGGGCCAAAGCCTTCCTGATCCGCACCGTTGAAGTCTGGCAGAACGGGATAACCAGCTTGACCACCCGCCTGAACAAAGGCGGCTGCCAGCGATGAAACCTCAAGCTTAGGCCGGGTGACCTGAATCGGCCCCTCCCCGCCGCGAAGGGGGTCTTTTGGGTCTGGTGCCGTTTCGGACCGGCGGAAATAGGGCAGAACATCGGCATAACTCCAGCCAGATGCCCCGCGTTGCGCCCATCCGTCGTAATCCCGGGCATGGCCACGCAACCAGACCATGCCATTGATAGACGATGACCCGCCAAGCACCTTGCCACGCGGATGGCCCAGACGCCGACCACCAAGGTGAGGTTCGGGTTCTGACGTAAAGGCCCAGCTATAATCTGTACCCCAGACCACCCGTGACATTCCTGCGGGCATCCGCAGCCACATCGAGCGGTCTTCCGGCCCCGCTTCCAGCAGCAACACCCGCATGTCAGGATCTTCTGACAACCGGTTCGCCAGAACACATCCGGCGGAGCCTGCGCCCACAATCACGTAATCCCAGGTCTGCGCCGTCATTCTCTGATCGCTTGGTAGCAAAGCTTGTGGAAGTTGTGGACAAGATGCTCGCTCTGGTTCGGGCGCGTCGCATCTATCAGATAGCGACCAGAGCCGAACCCGATGGAATGCAGACCCCTCTGATTGGTGACATTTAGCACGATGTCTTCTGGCCCCAGCTGCGTATTCATCCAGTTGATGGCCGCCTTCGTCACCTCGGGCACTGGTCGACCTTTGGGTGCGTAATAGCCAAAGCGCAGCAACGACCGCTCCGGCCCAAGGGGGATCATAATAAATGTCCCGATCATGTCGGTATAAGGAAACGAATAGAATGTCGTGTTCGGCCAAAGCCCAATGTTGAAGAACGAGTCGGTTTGCCACGTGGCGCCTTCCAGCGACAGGCCATAGGCATGGGTAGTTTTTTTGTTCGGCGGACCAATATACGTCCACCATTTGTCGTTGGCCGTCAGAGTATAGCCTTCAAAGTCGATCAGGGCGGCAAGGTCTTTATGGACAGGCCCGCTGAGGTCAAAGTGATAGCCCTCAACCGAGTTTTCCTGAATCACTTTCCAGTTGGCGTCAACGATGACATCGGTTTCCTGAACAAGCACGACATTGTCCATATCGGGCAGGAACCGGCGCATTTCCTCTTCCGCGCCAGCTGCCATCTCGGCGACCGGTTGTGCGCTGTCATCGAGAGTTACAAAAACCCAGCCTGCGAAAATCTCTAGCCTAACTTTTCGCAGACTGTGATCGTCCTTGCTGAAATATGCCAGATGTTCGGTGCGCGGCGCGGCGCGCAAGCCTCCATCAAGATTGTAACACCAAGAATGGTACTGGCAGCGCAGCACAGCGCCTACTTTGCCTCGCCGTTCCGTCATCAGACGATTTCCACGATGACGGCAAACGTTATGCCAGGCATGAATGGCTCCGTCCTTTCCGGCGGTGACGACAACGCTTTGCTCAAATATGTCCTGAACGACGTAGTTGCCGGGTTCGTTGAACTCGTTCATGTGTCCCACAAGGTGCCAGCAGCGCATGAAGATTAGTTCTTTTTCGTCGGCAAAGACCTGGGGATCATAGAAATAGGCGGCGGGAATGGTCTGACCATTGACAGGATCGCTATAGTCCCAGTTCAGGTTGGCCTTGCTGCGGTTGGTTTCCAGTAAGCCCATGGCTTCTCTCCTCTGCCTTTGACAGTCGTAGTTGCCTGAAGATTATCTTACGCTAGGAAGGCTGTTTGACCCTGGGCGACCTGAAACTGATCACGCATTGACGATTGAATGACGCACTGCTGCTTACATTTTTGCAGAATCAGACAGCTCCTCTTTCATTGTCCTTGAGTAGTTTGACCATTCGCGCCATATTGTGACGCGATGAGTCAATGTCAGGTCATGGGTCTTGGATAGCGAAGGCGCGACGCTGCATCGTTTCGGACTGCTGCTTGTTCCAGGATTCTCTCGCCTTGGGGCCGCCTTGGTCACGGAACCCCTTTTCATCGCCAACTGGCTATCCGGACGTCCCCTGTTCCATTGGTCCACCCTGTCAGCCGATGGATTCGCCGTGCGGTGCAGTAGCGGCGACCTTACGGCGGTCGACGCGCCGCTTGCGGGCGACACGCCATTCGATACTGTGCTAGTTGTCGCCAGCTTCGATGTGCATTCGATGGCTCAGGATCCACGACTGGTCAACTGGCTGCGCAAGGCGTCGCGCAGGGGTGTCAGACTCGGTGCCATTGAAACTGGTAGCGAGATTCTGGCCGCCGCCGGTCTTCTCGACGGTGCGGATGTGCCGATGCATTGGTACAACTCCAAAGGAAGCGAGGAACGTCATCCCGATCTGCGCGTAACCGAGACCCTGTTTAACACGGCGGGCAGACATGTCCTTTCTGCCGGCGGCACGGCTACGGCTGACATGATGCTGGACCTGATATCACGCCTTGCTGGCGAGGATCTCGCCGCAGAAGTCGGCAAGCATCTTCTTGTCGATGTTCGTCGACCCGGATCTCGGCCGCAGCCATCTGTGGGGATTGCGTTGTCACCCGTTCGCAACGATCACCTTCGGCAGGATGCCGTTGCCCGCGCTCATGCTATCATGGAGGCGAAACTCGGCGAACCTGTCTCTTGTGCAGATCTGGCGAATGCGATCGGCATTTCTGCACGGCATCTGCAAAGGCTGTTCCGGGCGCGCCTCGGTCGGGGTATGGAGGCCACCTACCGCGAATTGCGGCTGGCGAAAGCGCACCAGCTGGTGCAGCAGACTACGACATCCCTGACCCAGATATCTGTCGCCTGCGGTTTCTCTTCGCTTGAGGTGTTTTCGCGAACCTATAGCAGCCGGTTCGGGGTAGCACCAAGCCGTGATCGCCGTCAGACGCTTGATAATTCGGTCTACGTCAGTGTTTTAGCAAGCCAAACTTGAGGCTTGGCCACAACGGAGTTCCTGATCAAGACAGTTGGTTTCAAAGCCTGTGTGCGCATTCCGGCGTATTCGGTCGGCGGTTTCGACAGCATCCGGCCAGTCGTTTCGGAGTATGCCTGGGAGGGGTGGGTCTATCTCGCTGTTATTCTTGATATTTCTTCGAGGCGTGCAGTCGGCTGGGCCATCAGTAACATCAGAAAGCAGGATCTGGCACTCAGGCCGTGAACATGGCAATCTCCCTGGGCAGACCGCCGCTAGGTTGTGTCCGCCTCACGGATAATGGGTCGCAACATTTTGCGCATGACTTTCAACAGCGTCTACGCTACCACGCCAAGTCATCGATGAGCGGGAAGGACAACTGTTACAACAATTTCGCCGTCGAAAGCTTCTTCAAGTCGCTCAAGGCGGAACTGGCTTGGCGACGGCACTGCAAATCCGCAGCGAGGTAACCCCGTTCGACATCAGTGGCTTCTACAACCCCCGCCGCAAACACTCAGCCTCCGACCGGATTACTCTGAAATGCACGGCCTGCACTTATTCATCCGATATCCGACTTGATGGTCAGCGTCCCTGCATGTCCGAACCCATCAATGCGCGCTGGCCAAATCTTGGAATTCTTCAATTACAATCAGTAATACATTGATAGTGTTATACTATCATACTTACTCACACAGCTATCGTGGCGTGACGTTTTCAGTCAAGTCAGAAAGGAACCATCCCTCACAATACGGATGAACGACGACATGTCGACATGTCCGACTTTATCAATGGCCGCTAAATGGGGGGCCATATTCTGCGATTTGAAGGAACTACATGCTAGGATTTGCAGTCTCGGAATTAGCTGGAAGGACCGCAGTCGTCACAGGGGGGCTGTCAGGAATTGGCTTGGCAACCGTTCGCGCCTTGGCGCACCGCGGCGTCAATGTCGCCTTGGGCTCTCGGCTTTGTGAAACACCAATTGACCCTTCTGAACCGGTGGCATCGAACATCAGCTTGCGCGATGAACTTGGCCAATTTGGCGTAAAAGTCCATATCGGCAGGCTTGACGTACGTGAGGCCGGTTCGGTGGATCGGTTCATCTTGGATGCGGAGAACTTTTGCGGGCCGATTGACATTCTTGTCAATGCTGCGGGGGTCACCGCCGAGCAACCCGTGGTGGGACATCCTGATCGTTTGTGGAACGATATCATTGACACCAATCTTACCGGCGCATTCCGGGCAACGCGGGCGGTGCTTTCTGGAATGATCGAGCGACGCTGGGGCAGAGTCATCAACATTGGCTCGACAGCGGCAACCTGCGGCTGGAAGGATAATCCTGCTTATTGCGCCTCGAAGGCAGGATTACTAGGTCTGACGCGGTGTGTTGCACTTGAGGGTGCGGCGCACGGAGTTACCTGCGTGATGATCAGCCCTACCTGGGTCCATACCGACCTGATGCGACGGGATGTCGCTCAGATCGTGCATCAAGAAGGCCTCGGTCGAAGTGTGGACGAGGCCATTGCTAGGATTGAAGCGCAGAACCCACAGGGTCGCATGATCGAGGCGGAGGAGATTGCCGAATTGGCTGTCTATCTTTGCTCGGATATTGCGCGTGGGATTACCATGGAAAATATCCAAGTCACGGGAGGGGCAAGCTGGTGACAATGCTAGGTGTTTGATCCCACGGTTTGATGGTGCGATCCTTTCGAAGGAATGGAAGGAAGCACTATGGGCCAAGTTCGTCACGGGAGCGCCACGACCACGCACGCCGTCAGAGCAGCAATACAGCGATCGCAAGCTTCGCTCTCGCAGCTGAGCCGTGAGTTGGGCATCAATCCGAAGACGGTTGCGAAGTGGCGCAAGCGCGCGACGGTCGAAGACATGAAGACCGGGCCGTCGGAACCGAGGTCCACCGTCCTGACGGAAGCCGAGGAGGCGATGGTCGTTGCCTTCAGAAGGCACACGCTCTTACCGCTGGATGACTGCCTCTATGCCCTGCAACCCTCGATCCCGCACTTGACACGGTCGGCGTTGCACAGGTGCCTGCAGCGTCATGGGATCTCGCGGCTGCCAGATGTCGAAGGTGACAAGCCCAGGCGGCAGAAGTTCAAGCGCTACCCCATCGGGTTCTTCCACATCGACATTGCCGAAGTGCAGACTGCCGAGGGCAAGCTCTTTCTCTTTGTGGGAATCGACCGGACGTCCAAGTTCGCCGTCGCCCAACTCGTTGCCACCGCTGATAGAAAGACGGCCTGGGAGTTCCTTCAGCACATGCTTGAGGCCGTGCCCTACCAGGTCCACACCATCTTGACCGACAACGGCATTCAGTTCGCAGAGCAGCCCCGGAACCGGAACACCATCTACTCGCGGCCGATGCGCTTCGACATGATCTGCGAGGCAAATGGCATCGAGCACCGGCTGACCAAGCCCAACCACCCATGGACCAACGGCCAGGTCGAGCGGATGAACCGCACCATCAAAGACGCGACGGTCAAACGGTTCCATTACGACAGCCACGATCAGCTCCGAACCCATCTCGCCGACTTCTTGGCAGCCTACAACTTTGCACGCAGGCTGAAGACGCTCGGCGGTCTAACACCCTACGAATACATCTGCAAAATCTGGACATCAGAGCCGGATCGATTCATCCTCGATCCGATCCACCAGATGCCGGGACTGAACACCCAGGGAATCCCTCACATCATGAAGATCACCTCTGTCACGCCGTTCATCCTGCATCTGGCACTGACGGCGCCCTCCATCGCTGATTCGACGCATTCGATAAGCCGCTGGGGCGTGGTCGGCGCACGGATTGACGCGGATGGCGGCGATGAGGCGGGCGGCCTGACCGGCTGGGGGTTCACCGGCACCCACGCGCAAGCGCCTTCAGATCGGCTAATAGCCGATTGCATCGCCAACTGCTATGCCCCGCTGCTGATTGGACAGTCGGTGCAAGACAGATATCGCCTATGGCACGTGCTGGCCCGCAGCCCGGCACTGCAATGGGTGGGCCGTGCGGGGATCACTCAGTTGGCGCTTTCGGCAGTGGACGTGGCGCTGTGGGATCTTGCAGCAAAGGCCGCCGATTTGCCGCTATGGTCCTACCTTGGCGGTGCGACCTCCGACCGGATCGAGGCCTACAACACTGACATCGGCTGGCTGTCAATACCGCAGGACAAACTGGTGGCCGGTGCCACCAGGGCCGTGGAGGAGGAAAGTTTCCGATTCCTCAAGCTAAAGGTCGGCCATCCCGACCTGATGGAAGACATCAGCCGGATCACGGCTGTGCGACGCGCCGCCGGCGATCGAGTGCGCCTAGCAGTCGATGGTAACGGCAAATGGGACCTGCCGACCTGCCTGCGCTTTGCCGAGCGTGCTCGCGATCTCGACCTCGTCTGGTTCGAAGAACCGCTGTGGTATGACGACATTCCCGCCCATCGCAAGTTTACAGCGGCGACCGCTCTGCCCATCGCGCTTGGAGAACAGCTTTACACCAAAGAGGCATTTGCTAGCTTCATCGACGCAGGCGCCGTTCATTTCGTGCAGCCCGATGTGACAAGGCTGGGCGGCATCAGCGAATATATCGAGGTGGCCCATCTGGCCCACGCTCACCGGATGCCCGTCGTCCCGCATGCCGGAGAAATGAGCCAGGTGCACAGTCACCTTGCCTTCTGGTACCCGGCGACTCAGATCCTCGAATACATCCCGTGGATCCGAGATCACTTCGTTGATCCGATCCGGGTCGAAGGCGGTCATTTCATGCGGCCTGAATTGCCTGGTGCAGGCACGACGCCCCTCGCCGCAAGCCTAGGCGAATTCAGCGTATCTCTTCGAGCCTGACAGGCACGCGCCTATTCGTCAAACCGGCCCAGTCCCGCCAACATGCCCTGATCAGCGATGATCTAGAAAGTAAGCGTCCGGCCTGACTGCCCTGCCGCGCTTATAGAGGGTGAGATAGTATCCGCTTTGGATAGTGGACACTATGGGGTTGCGGGTGGTGCGTCGAACGAGGCGGCTTTGGTCGGATGAGGAGAAACGATCGATCTGTCTGCAGACGATGGGGCCGGATATATCGGTAGCGCAGGTTGCGCGGCTTTATGGGCTGAATGCCAATCTGATATTCAAGTGGCTGCGTGATCCGCGGTTTGCGCCAGGGGCGGAGCAATCTGCGGCGCAAGCTCCCTGTTTCCTCCCGGTCGAGATTGTCGATCATGCCCGTCATGGCGCGCCCCGGCGCAATACAACCGAAGGCCAGATCGAAGTCGAGCTTGCAGGCGGGCATCGGCTGCGGATCAGCGGGTCTTATGATCCCAAGGCTCTGGCCCGGCTGCTTCGTGGCCTGTCGGGATGATCCCGGTCCCGATGAACGCGATGGTCTGGCTGGCGGCCAGGGTGACGGACTTGCGCAAGGGCTTTGCCTCGCTGGTAGCCCAAGCCGAGCAGACGATGCGCGCCAATCCGTTCAGCGGCCACATGTTCGTGTTCCGGGGGCGGCAGGGCGATCTGATCAAGATCATCTGGTGGGATGGGCAATGGGCCTGTCTGTTCTCCAAGCGGCTGGAGAAGGGTCGGTTCGTCTGGCCATCCGCGATGGAAGGCAAGATCGCCCTGACCCCGGCGCAGTTGGCGATGCTGTTCGAGGGGATAGACTGGCGGTTGCCACTGCGCACCTGGCGGCCTTTGACAGCAGGATAAATTGAGGGCTTTGCTATTTTGGGATTCCCGTAAAAAGAAGCTTGTTTTGCTATACTTTCGCTATGCTGGATGTCACCAAATCACTGCTGGAAGACCCTGCGGAACTGCGGGCGATCACCGCAGTTTTGCTGGCCGAAGTGAAGTCGCAGGCGGTTCTGATCGAGAAGCTCAGGCACCAGCTGGCGGGACACCGGGCACACCGATTCGGGGCATCATCAGAGACCGCCGAACAGTTGCAGTTGGCGCTGGAGATGAGCGAGATCGCCATTGCCGCTCTGATCGCCAAGCTGCGCTTGCCGGATGACGCACCAGCCGACAAGCCGAAGCGCAAGCCGATCCCCGATCATATCCCGCGGGTGGAGGTCGAACTGACCCAGGCCAACACGGCCTGCGCCCACTGCGGCGGCAAGCTGCGCCGGTTAGGTGAGGATGTGACCGAAGAACTGGAATATGTGCCCGGCCCCTTCATCGTGAACCGCATCGTGCTGCCCCGGATGGCCTGCTCGGGCTGCGATTGCTTCACGCAAGCCCCGTTGCGAAGCCGCCCGATCGAACGTGGCAGACCAGGACCGGGTCTGCTCGCCCATGTGCTGGTCAACAAATACGCGGATCATCCGCCGCTTTACCGCCAAAGCCAGATCTTCGAGCGTGACGGGCTCGACATTGACCGCTCGACCTTGGCGGATTGGGTGGGCAAATCCACCGCCCTGCTGGAACCGCTGGCAAACGCCATCGGGCGGCATGTGCTGGCGGGGCAAGCGATCTTTGCCGACGACACTCCGGTCGCGATGCTGGCACCGGGCACCGGCAAGACTCAGACGGCACGGCTTTGGGCTTACGGCCGCGATGAGCGCCCCTGGGGCAGCGCCATCCCGCCCGCCAGCTGGTATCGCTTCTCGTCCGACCGCAAAGGCGAACATCCGAAGGACCATCTTTCTGGATACACCGGCTGGATGCACGCTGATGGCTATGCCGGGATTGAGGAACTGTATCGCTCCGGCGATATCCGCGAAGTCGCCTGCATGGCCCATGTCCGGCGCAAGTTCGTCGATGTGCACAAGGCGCAGGGCTCGGCCATCGCCGACGAGGCCATCAGACGGATCGCCGAACTTTATGCGGTCGAGAAAGTGGCGCGAGGATTACCGCCCGACAAGCGGACCGCGATCAGGCAGGTCGAGGCCAAACCCGCCTTCGACAGCCTGGAGGCTTGGCTGAACGGCCAACTGCCCAACATATCGGGCAAAAGCCCCTTGGCCAGCGCGATCCGCTATGCCCTCACCCGGATGGCACGGATGCGTCCCTACCTCGATCACGGCATTCTGGAGATCGATAACAACACCGCTGAACGCGCCATGCGGTCCATCGCTTTGGGCCGCAAAAATTGCCTCTTCGTCGGATCGCAAACCGGCGGCAAATCTGCAGCCATCGCCTACACCCTGATCGAAACCGCCAAACTTAACGGCGTCGATCCCCAAGCTTGGCTCGCCGACACCCTCGCCCGCATCCCGGACCACAAGATCAACCGGATCGACGACCTGCTGCCTTGGAACAAACGCTGACCGCGGTCAGGCCGGACGCTTACTCTAGAAACACTTAGCGCCGTGGATAAGTCCGACAGCAGAAAGACGGCAACAGCCGCCAACTCTGCCGAGCTGTTCCAGCAGCTGATGGCTTGCGCCGCGGCGAAACCGGGTCGCAAGCCGGGGTCCTGATACAAAGCGGTCGTGAAACCTCAGTCTCGGTCAAGCCGGGCGCAAGGGTGGTTACGCGAATCTCATGTGGCCCAACGCTCCACGCCATGGCGCGGCTCATGGCCGATAGGGCCGCCTTGGTGCCGGCATACCCTCGCATCCGGCAACACTGCCTCGAGCTTGGATTGATCCCATCACGAGGTTGCTGCCCCCAACCACCCGTCACCATCGCTCACGCCGCAGCCTGCGCTTACAGCGCTGCACCACGTTGGTTGACGCGCCACATTTGGTCAAGCTCCCCTCCCAAAGAGCTTATCCTAGCACGGGCGAAAGCAATAACATGAACCCCCCCATGCTTTCTCCACGCCCTGCGACCATAATCGAGGTGCCGTCGTCAACCAGGAACAAGGCGAGTGCCCGCGACATGAAGATGTTGTCCACGAAGAAGGGAATTACCTGGCAATTCGGCAGGAAGGCGCATGTCGGGGTCGACGACGAGAGTGCGGTGACCCATAGCCTCGAGATCTCGACCGCCAAGCTGCACGACAGTCAAGTCTGGGACGAACTGCCGCACAGCGAGGAAACCTCGGTCTAGGCCGACAAGGGTTATTTCAGCGCAGAGCGCAGGACGCTTCCACGAGGCCGGGCAAGGCTTGGGGCGTCATGCGCACGGCCCCGAAAGGCGGTGAACTGCATCGTGTCGATACGCAAATCAATCGAATCATCGCGATGGCCAGGGTCAAGGTCAAGCATCCGTTCCGCGTCATCCAGCGCCAGTTCAGCCACGTGAAGACCCGCTACCGAGGTCTTCCAAAGAACCGCGCTTAGCTCTTCACCCCCTTCGTGCTCGGCAAGCTGTTCCTGATGCGACGAACGCTGATGGCATGAGGACGAGTATGCCCGAAATCCACCAGACCGCTACATTGGCAGACCTCAAGCCAAGAAAAAGGACGCCAGAACCCCATCTCGCGCCTGCCAAGCCAATCACGTAGCCATCTCGGCGACGCCGAACGCGTTGATCAGACCATCCCTGTCAAGAACTAGCCATCAAAATCCCTTGACCGATAGTTGGCCAATGGCCTATTTAAGGTTAAAGATCCGTATCGTTTATGCTAGGGGCGTGCAATGTCGATGATCACCAACCGCAAGGATCTGGATTTCCTGCTGTATGATGTTGTGGATATCGTCGCGCTCTCGGAGACCCCGCGATACGCGGCCTATGACCGCAGTTCGGTTTCGGCCATGCTGGATGCTGCGCAAGCGATCGCAGAAACTGTCTACCTGCCATGTGCAGTGGATGTAGATGCGGCTGAGCCTCAATTCGTAAACGGCACGGCAGTTACTCATCCAGCCGTGAAGCCTGCACTGGAGGCCTATGCGGATGCAGGCTTTTTTGCGGCTGGCTTTGACGAAAAGGATGGCGGGCTTCAGATGCCCACAACCGTTCTGACTGCGGTTAATGGTATGTTTTCCTGCGCGAATCTGTCAATCCACAATTACGCAACGCTGACAATTGCTGCAGCACATGTGCTGGTCGCCTTCGGTTCACCTGAGCAGCGATCAACATTTGTGCCACCGATGCTGGACGGGCGATGGTTCGGCACAATGTGCCTGTCTGAAACGCAAGCTGGATCTTCTCTGTCCGACATCCGTACACGCGCCGCACCAATTGCAGGCAACCGCTTTGCGATCACAGGCACCAAGATGTGGATCTCGGGCGGTGATCAGGACATTACCGAAAATATTGTTCATCTTGTGTTGGCACGGCTGCCAGACAGTCCCGCGGGAGTGAAAGGACTCTCCTTGTTCATAGTACCAAAATTCCGGATCGACGATTTGGGCCGACCCGTCGTCTTCAACAATGTGACGCTGGCCGGACTGAACCACAAGCTCGGCAATCGCGGCACGACCAACACCTTACTGAACTTCGGTGAGGCAGGCACGTCTGAGGGCTGGATGGTCGGCGAGCCAAATCAGGGGCTGAAATACATGTTTCACATGATGAACGAAGCGCGAATCGCCATCGGCCATGGCGCATGTATGCTGGGATTGGCGGGCTTTCTGTATTCTCTGGACTATGCCCGCACCCGTACACAAGGCCGTCTGCCGTCAATGAAGGATCCGATTTCGCCGCAGGTTCCGATAATCCAGCATGCAGATGTTCGGCGCTTGTTACTTGCGCAAAAAGCAGCCGTCGAAGGCGGTATGGCGCTGGTCTTGTATTGCGCCAGTTTGGTTGATGCTGCAACCGTATGTGAATCTGAAACCGATCGGCGGGACCTGGCCCTGCTGCTTGATCTTCTGACCCCCGTGGCAAAATCCTGGCCGTCTGAATTTTGTCTTGAAGCGAACAAGCATGCAATTCAAATTCTGGGCGGATACGGCTATGCGCGGGACTATCCGACCGAGCGGTTCTATCGTGATAACCGGCTCAATCCAATCCATGAGGGCACACACGCTATACACGGTCTTGATATTCTTGGCCGCAAAGTACGGATTCAAGACGGCGCTGCGCTAGAAATCTTCGCTCTGCGGCTGCGCGAAACTATCGCTGCCGCGGCGGAGCACATTAGTCTGATCGATTTCGCCAGAGGCCTTGAAGCGGCGCTTGATGCGTTGGTAGCTACCACGGAAAAGGTTCTGGCCGCAAAAAATATTGATCTGCAACTTGCAAATGCAACCCTGTATCTTGACGCATTCGGCCATATTTCAGTTGGATGGCTGTGGCTAAAACAGGGGTTGGCGGCGACGCGACTTTTGGCATGCCAATCACCTGACACTGCGTTCTTAGTCGGAAAACTTCAGACGATGCGCTACTTTCACACGTTTGAGCTGCCCCGCGCTGCAAATCTGCTCAGCGTTGTGGCATCGCTGGACGACACCAGCCTCGGAATGCAGGTCGACAGCTTTACCGGTGCCTGAACAGGCCTGTACGGCCACAAAAGTCTTGACAGGTTCTTGTGGCCCAGTAAAACAGGTCTTGTTTAGGCCAGCGGCCTACTTTTCGCTTTGTCGCTACCGCGTGCTATGAACCCTTCCGTTGCCGAGTAAGGAGCGAAATGAAAAGTCTGACCTTCAATGACCTGCAGGCTCTCACCGGTACCGAAATCGGTGTGTCCGACTGGATAAAGGTAGATCAGGCCATGATAGATGCGTTTGGCACTGTCACCTTTGACATGCAGTTCATTCACACTGATCCGGTCCAAGCAAAACTCTCACCATTTAGCGGCACTATTGCGCATGGGTTCCTCACCCTGTCACTTCTGTCATCCATGGCGTTTTCGGCGATGCCAAAGATTGAAGGCACGCTGGCGTCGCTGAACTACGGCTTTGACAAAATTCGTTTTCTCAACCCGGTGCCCTCAGGTGCGCGCCTCCGGGCAAGGTTCACCCTAACCAGCGTGGAATGCAAATCCCAAGACAGGCTTTTGCTGACCAATGCCACGGTTGTTGAAATCGAGGATGCCGGAAAGCCCGCACTGATCGCGGATTGGCTGACTTTGTATTTCCTAGCCTGACCCATGCCCCAGAAAAGCGGAGAATTGACCATGACACTCAGATTTGACGGCAGAGTTGCAATCGTGACTGGTGCAGGGAACGGACTCGGTCGTGAACACGCTTTGGCGCTTGCGGCACATGGTGCGAAAGTTGTTGTAAATGACCTCGCAGGCCCGTCTGGCGCGCTCACTGCCGAAGATACCGCCAAAGAGATTGTCCGCCGGGGTGGCGAAGCGATTTTTCATGGCACGTCAGTGACAGATCCAGATGGCGTGCAGGATATGGTTGAACAGACCTTGGCCAAATGGGGCCAGATTGACGTGCTGGTCAACAATGCTGGTATCCTGCGCGACAAATCCTTTGCTAAGATGACCGCCGATGACATGCGGCTCATCCTTGATGTGCATGTGATGGGGGCATTCCATTGCACCAAGGCGGTCTGGGCGCCGATGAAAGATGCGAATTATGGCCGTATAGCCATGACGTCTTCGGTTTCTGGTCTTTATGGCAATTTCGGGCAATCAAACTACGGCGCGGCAAAGATGGCGCTCGTTGGACTGATGAATTCATTGCATATCGAGGGCAAAAAAAATAACATCCGTATCAATGCGTTGGCACCGACGGCCTATACCAACATGCTTGAAGGATTGGTCGAACCTGAGGCAGCCGAACTGTTGACCACTGAAAGCGTGTGTCCTGGTCTACTGTTTCTCGTCAGTGAACATGCGCCGTCCAAGGTGATCCTTGGTGCAGGTGCCGGATGCTTTGCGGTGACGCATATCTACGAAACTCCGGGCATTCACATCCCTGAAAATGATCGGACACCAGACGCTGTCGCTGAGGCATTTGACAGGATCAGCCAGCCCGAGCCTGCGCACAAACATAGTGATGCGTATGGGCAAACACAGAGCTTTGTTGCCATGGCCAAGGGCGCAGCCAGCGCTCGTGCGCAGGCCTGAGTATGGCCATATCCACCGATTTGACGGGAAAGCGGGCTCTGGTCACTGGGGCATCCAGCGCGGGCTTTGGCCGTTTTTTTGCCCAGAAACTGGCGCGGGCCGGGGCCGAAGTGGTGGTTTCCGCCCGCCGTCTGCCACCGCTAGAGGAACTGGTAACTCAGTTGCAGGCAGCAGGGGGCAGTGCCAGTGCCATCGTAATGGATGTAACGGATGCAGGTTCGGTGCGCGATGCCTTTGCGCAGATGGGTCCGATCGACATTGTTGTGAACAATGCCGGCGTCGCAGTGTCAAAACCAATTCTTGAACAGACCGAGGCGGATTTCGATTTCGTCCTGGGAACCAATCTGAAAGGCGCATGGAATGTGGGGGTTGAGGCAGGACGGGCGATGGTGGCGCGCAACCTGACTGGAACCATCATCAATATAGCGTCGATCACTGGGATGCGGCAAATCAATGCGCTGACGCCCTACGCGGTATCCAAAGCCGGCGTGATTCAGTTGACCAAGCAGATGGCCCTAGAATTCGCCCGCTACAGTGTGCGAGTGAATGCAATTGCGCCGGGGTATTTTGAGACCGACATCAACCGTGCTTTCTTTGCATCTGAACCCGGGCTAGCGCTGATCCGCCGGGTGCCCATGCGCCAGCTTGGCGATTATGATAGCCTTGCTGCTGCACTGTTTTTACTTGCGGATGATGCGTCAAGGTTCATCACCGGCGCTGTCATTCCGGTCGATGGCGGACATTTGGTTAGTGCGCTTTAGACCCTTTTGCAGGAGACTCTGATGACACTTGCACTGCCCTTGCGTGACATTCGGCAAAGCTTGTTCGGTGCTACAGACTTTGCGCGGGTCAGCGCGTTGCCGGCATTTTCGCAGCTTTCTGAAGAGCTGGTTGACGTGATCCTCACGGAACTGGGCAGGTTTACCGATTCAGTGATTGTACCCCTGAACACGCCAGGGGATCGCTATGGCGCACAACTTGATGGCGGAGTTGTTACAATGCCGCCCGGTTTCCGCGATGCGTATAACCGATTCACCGAAGGCGGCTGGGCAGGTGTGGCCTTTCCCGAGGCCGAAGGCGGGCAAGCGCTGCCTGCAACTTTGGCGCTGGTTGTGGCCGAGGCAGTTGCGTTTGGAACTTTGGCACTCTCGACCTGCATCAACCTGACCACGGGTGCGGCAAAGGCCATTCTGGCGGTTGGGACGCAGCAGCAAAAGCGCCACTACCTGCCGCATCTGGTTTCCGGAAAATGGACAGGCACAATGTGCCTTACCGAACCACAGGCCGGTTCCGATCTTGCAGCAATCCGGGCAACAGCGAAACCGGTCGGGGATGGGACATTCCTGATTTCCGGCCAGAAGATCTACATCACCTTTGGCGACCATGACCTGACCGAAAACATTGCCCATCTGGTGCTGGCGCGCTTGCCCGATGCCCCTGCGGGTGTTCGGGGCGTGTCGATGTTTCTGGTCCCGAAGTATCACCTTGATCAGAACGGCCTGCCGTCCGGACGCAACGATGTGTGCTGTACAAGGCTTGAGGAGAAGCTGGGTATTCATGCCAGCCCGACCGCCGTGCTGACTTTTGGCGATAGCGGGGCTTGTATCGGAACTTTGCTTGGCGGCGAAAATCAAGGCCTGCCCAATATGTTCATCATGATGAACGCGGCCCGGCTTGATGTCGGCGTCCAGGGTGTCGGCATTTCAGAACGCGCCTGCCAGCAAGCGCTCGCCTATGCCCAGGACCGCAAGCAGGGCTACGCAGCGGGTCGGAAATCGGGGCAACAGGTGGCAATACTTGACCACCCAGATGTCCGCCGGATGCTATACACGATGAAGTCACTGACCTCCGCCGCGCGGGCTATCTGCTATGCCACCGCGATAGCAGCCGACCTAGCGCGGTATGACGCCGATCCACGGCGGCGTATCTGGGCCGCAACGCGGGAAAACCTGCTAACCCCGATTGCTAAGGCTTGGTCCACTGATCGCGCCAATGAGGTTACCTCATTGTGCATTCAGATCCACGGTGGAATGGGGTTCATTGAAGAAACCGGTGTTGCACAAAACATGCGCGATGCGCGTATTCTGGCGATCTATGAAGGCACCAACGGAATTCAGGCAATAGACCTCGTGGGCCGCAAACTGCTGGCCGACGACGGAGCCGCAATGCGGGACTTCCAGACCGAAATTACTGCCCTCGCCGTTATGCTAAGTCAAAGCGACCTTGAGCCCATCGCTTTCATCGGCGACAAACTGCGGCACGCAGCAGCTAGTCTGGCAAGATCTGTTGACTATCTTCTAGCGTGCGAGCAGTCCTGTCCGGCAAGGGCCTATGCCGTTGCAACACCCTTTCTGAAGCTGTTCGGCAATGTCGCTGGTGGGTTCTATCTGGCGCGGGGCGCAAAGGCCGCTGCCGATAGCCGCAGTGCCGGTGACGCCGAGTATATGGCTGGCCAAATTGGTATCGCGCGTTTCTTTGCCGAAACGTTTCTGCCCGAAACCTCCAGCCTATGCGATGCTATCTGTACACACAGCATTGCAGCCGAACCCTTAGATCCCCGCCAGTTTACAGGCTAGTATCGCCTGAAAATCCATGAACAGGAGCCGCCATGACATCTTCCATCCAAGACGTAGTTTTTCTGGGCGCCGCACGCACGGCGGTTGGACGCTATGGCGGTTCGCTCAAAGACGTGGCGCCGGAAAAGCTGGGGGGGTTGGTCATAAAAGCGGCACTGGCTCGGGCCGGGGTTCAGGCGACGCAGGTCCAGTCTGCGGTGATCGGAAGTGTTCTGCGCACCAGATCAATGGATGCCTACATCGCCCGGATGTGTGCGATGGACGCAGGGATGCCCGTCGAAGCCCACGCGGTGACAGTAAATCGGCTGTGTGGATCAGGCCTGGAGGCTATCATCGCCGCAGCACAGCAAATCCAGCTTCGCGAAACCTCTGTGGCGGTGGCGGGTGGAGTTGAAAGCATGAGCCGAGCCACACATTCTAGTTCAATGCCGCGTTTCGGGGTTCGGATGGGGTCCATCGAGCTTGAAGACGACATGATGGCGGCGCTGCACGACCCGTTCGGTGCGGGACACATGGGTATGACGGCGGAAAACGTTGCCGCGAAGTTCGGAGTGTCTCGCGAACAACAGGATAGTTTTGCCGCTGAAAGCCATCGCCGGGCGATCAACGCTATCACACAAGGCTATTTCAAGGATCAGATTGTCCCGGTGGAAATCAAATCACGCAAGGGCACAAGTGTCTTTGATACAGACGAACACCCGCGTAGTGATGTAACACTCGCCAGCCTGGCAAGCCTAAACCCGGCGTTCAAGAAGGACGGCGGCACGGTGACACCCGGCAACGCCTCTGGTCTTAATGACGGCGCTGCGGCGGTGGTTCTGGCATCGGCGGACTGGGCGCGTGCCAATGGAAAAACGCCTTTGGCACGTGTGGTTTCTTATGCAAGAGTCGGCGTTGACCCATCGATCATGGGTATCGGTCCTGTGCCGGCCGTGAAACTCGCGTTGCAGCGCGCCGGACTCGCGGTTTCAGACATCGATAACATTGAGTCGAACGAAGCCTTTGCAGGGCAAGCTTGTGCCGTTGCTCAGCAACTTGGTTTTCCGGCAGACAAGACGAATGTGCATGGTGGGGCCGTTGCCCTTGGGCACCCTGTGGGAGCGACTGGTGCCATCATCACAACCAAATGCATTTACGAACTAATCCGAACTAGCGGTCGCTACGGGCTGATGACCCTGTGCATAGGCGGGGGTCAGGGCATTGCTCTTGTGATCGAGCGGCTTTGACTGTTTGGCAAGGCTGTGCGTCAGCCTTGCCCCCCGGATTGATCGACAAGCGCCAGGATAGACCTTGTGTAAATAGGTTCGAGCGCCAAAGTCTGGGCTTCCGACCAGTCTTCGAGGCTTTGCTGGATTGCCGTGCCATCCATCAAGGCCTGAATTGTGCGGGATATTTTTGCGCGCTGGTCTTGCGTCGTTTTTGGCCAGGCGGCGCCGATCTGTTCGGCCACGACATCACGGTAAATGGCATTCTCGGTGCGCAGAATATGAGCCATCTGCGTGTCATGATCTGACATCGAGATCGCCATCCGCCAGAGCGATGTCTCTGGCTGCGCCAAAGCGACCAGTCCCGAAGAAATGATGGCACGAACCCTTTCTTCGGGAGAGTTCGCATGGATAACTGCCAGAAGCAAACCATCCGTATATCGTTTCAACGCCTCATCGAAGATTGCCAACAGAAGGTCGGTCTTTTTCGGAAAGTAATATTGAAGATTGCTGTGAGTGATCCCCAATCGTGAAGCAACGTCCCGCAACGAAAGCCTGCCGACACCATCCTTGAGGACAGACGAGGCCGCCAATGCCACAATTTCCTGTCTGCGGCGTGCGCCTTTTTCACCAAGCACTGCATCTTTGAGGTCGAATTCCTCGTCCGCAGCCTTGCCTTTTGAGGGCGTCGATTGCTTGTCCATTGCCGTGTGCTTTCTGCTTGCCACATCCCGAGTCCCAGCGGCGGGACGGCTCCATCTCCTAGCCCGCCCATCTGAGTTTATCAATCTCTTCTGGCGGTTTGTCGTGACGATCCGCCCCGCAGAACCGGTTCAAGACACGCCCTAATACACCGGATGCGCCAGACCCGCAGGACCGGGTCGATCCTGATGAACCTAACCTGCAATTTTGCTGTTGACTCAGTTTAGGCCACTGACCTAGATTGCTACAATAGGCCAGTGGCCGAGTTTTTCTGCAGGACAGAATCCTTGACAATCCAACTTGCGCACGACCGCATTCTGGCCGCTCCGTCCTCAACGGCCTTTCCGGTCGTGGTAGACTATGTCGCCAAGTCAGCAGCCTCTTTTTCCGCGTTTAAGCGCAGTCGCCAGTCGCTGACAGGCGGCACGACGGGAAACCTGCGTTTTTTCCGCCCCTATCCGCTGTACTTCGCAGCCGGACAAGGCCCGAGGATGACCGACATTGACGGTCGCAGCTATATCGACATGTTCATGAGCAACGGCCCCACAATGCTTGGCCACCGGCATCCATCTGTTGAGGCTGAGATAGAAAAGCATTGGTCCACCGGATCGCTTGTGGTCAATCCCGAGCTAGCCACTATGGCTGCAGAGGCTGTCCAGCGGATGGTACCCTGTGCCGAGCGGGTACGGTTTCTGAACACCGGAACCGAAGCAGTGCTGAGCGCGGTACGCTACGCCCGTGCCTTTACCGGCAAGTCCAAGATCGTGAAATTTGCCGGTCATTACCACGGTCAGATGGATCAGTTCATGGCGGGCGTGGGGTCTGAATCGGGTGTGTTCAGCGAGGGTGTTCCAGCAAGCGCGACCGTAGACACGCTGCTGTTGCCGTTCAATAACCTGGAGGCCGTCAAAGATACTATCGCTGCGCGCGATGATATTGCCGCATTTATATTGGACCCTTCAATGCATGCCGGTGGTCTGTGGGGCGCAAAAACTGAGTATCTGGTTGGCCTTCGTGAAATGACCCGTGAAGCCGGTATATTGCTGATTTTTGATGAGGTGATTACTGGCTTCAGGCTCGCCCCCGGCGGTGCTCAGCAGTATTTCGGCGTGACGCCGGATCTGGTTACACTTGGCAAAGCCCTTGCCGCTGGTGAAAAACTCTCCGCCGTCGCAGGCAGGGCTGACGTGATGGCGGTGGTTGACCCCTATGCGGCCAGAGGCGCGCGGGTTTTTCAGTCTGGTACCTCTAATGACGGGACGTTTGCCTTGGCGGCGGCCGTGGCCGCCTTGCGCGAATACGAACGGATCGGCGTACAAGGCTATGCCGAACTAGCTGCGCGCACCGTCACGCTGGCGGACGGTATGCGCAGCATCTTTACGCGGCATGGAATTGCCAACACGGTCAACATGGTTGGGCCGATGCTACAACTGTTCATCGGCGCGGCCCCGACAGGCCTTGCCGACACCAAGATGGCGAATGACAGCGCGCGTGAATTGCTGCTGCTGGCCATCCTGAACGAGGGGGAATTGCTGACACTTCCTTCGTCGAACCACATCTATCTGTCGTTTGCCCATACAGACGCAGAGATCGGCCAGATGCTAACCACGATCGAACGCGCGATCACGCGCTATGACCTGACCGGGGACCGGCTAAGCACTCCGCGCCATGCATTGGGACTGGAAATCTAAATCATTAACAACAGGAGACAGCCAATGACCGTTACAAAAAATGCGGAAATAGATCGGATATTCGCCCTGCAAAAGGCGGCTTTTGCGAAAGATCGCACGCCGAGTCTTGAGGTGCGGCTTGCACGGCTGCGCACCCTTGACGCCATGCTGATTGAAAACCGCCACACAATCCGGGCGGCATTGCACGCTGATTTCAACCAGCATCATGATCTCGTGACTGACCTGTTTGAAAGCGGCGGCGTCATCGCGCGTAGCCGGTACATTCAATATATGCTGAGCGAATGGATGAAGCCAAAGGATCAGCCGCTGATCCCTGAGGTTCATGGAACATCAATTGCCAGGGTGATCCGCCAGCCGCTTGGCGTGGTCGGCAACATCGCACCGTGGAATTTTCCGGTTGAATCAGCGCTCGTGATGGTGGCTGACATGCTGGCCGCCGGAAACCGGGTCATGGTCAAGACCTCAGAAATGGCCCCAACCATTGCCGAAGTCCTGCGGGCCGGCGTTGCCAAACATTTTTCCGAAGATGTGCTTGCCGTCGTATGCGGTGGGGTCGAGACGGCGCAAAAGTTTGCCGAGATCAAGTGGGATCACCTGTGCTTTACCGGCAGTGGCAAGATCGGCACGCTGGTTGCACAGGCCGCAGCCAAAAACCTAACGCCGCTTACTCTGGAACTTGGCGGCAAAAACCCGACCCTCTTTGCGGCAGATGGGTTTGAAGACGTGTTGCTAGAACGTTTCTTGTACTTCCGCGTCTTCAAGGGTGGCCAGGTCTGCACCTCACCCGACTATGTTCTGGTCCCGAAGGGCCGTGAAGAAGAATGGGTTGCTGCGGCGCAGAAAGCTTGGACAAAGCTCTATCCCGCCTACGTTGGCCATCCCGATGCAACAGGTGCAATCAACGACTATCATTACAACCGCGTCCTTGGTTATGTCGCAGACTGTGAAAAAGCCGGTATCAAAGTGGTCAGTCTGAACGGCGACAAACCCGATCCGGTTACCCGTCAGATCCCGATGTTGGTGGCTATCAATCCAGGCAAGGAACTGGGCTGCATGCAGGACGAAGTGTTCGGCCCTCTTACCTCCGTCATCGGTTATGACAGCATTGATGCTGCTATCAACCTGATCAATGCCGGCCCTTCGCCGCTGGCCGCATATATCGTGACGCGCGATACGGCACTGGCCGATCGTTATGCGATGGAAGTCAAAAGCGGTGGCTGCGGTGTCAACGTCTTTGGCTTTCAGGGCGCGGATCCATCGATTCCGTTCGGCGGTGTCGGCGCAAGCGGCAGCGGCTGCCACAGCGGCGAGCAGGGATTTGCGAACTTTTCGCACACCAAATCGGTGTTCGTATGCGCCGATGATGATCCGCTTATGCACGCGATCCGCCCACCGTTCGGCGCCATGGCGCAGGCGTTTGCCGACGCTGTGTTCACTCCTGCACCATAATTTTCAGACCTACAGAAAGGAGGCCTAAATGGCCAAGAAAGGCAAACTGAGACCGCAGGATTGGGGTCCGATCATGCCCGCGCACAGCCCGCTGTCGCAAAAGGGTCCATGGTATTACCGCGATACCGAAGCGGTGGTCATGGAGTTTCTCGTGGACGAAGCATGGGCGCTGAGCGTCCTGCCCGACGATCTGGAACTGGTCGAACCAGCCGCCGGGTTTATTGTGATGGAAACCAACCATCGCACAACCCTGGGTCCCTACTCCGAGATTTACACAGCCATTCTGTGTACCTACAAAGGGGTACTTTACGGCTATTGCCCTGCGGTCTATGTGACCGGCGAGAATTCGCAGATTGTCGGACGCGAAGTCTATGGCTTTGGCAAAAAGCGGGCAGACCGCATCTCGGTCACGTCACATGGCAATGGGACAGTCGAGGTCATCATGGATGTCTTGCCGGGTGATAACGCTTTGCGGGCAGTCATGCAGCCCAGCGAAAATCAGGGTGCGGACGCCTTTGGCGCGCTGCCGCTGGTCTGCCTGCGCATCTGCCCCGATGCAGAAGGCGGCGACATTCCTGCACTGGCTCAGTTGGTTTCAGTTGAATTCACTGCCAAACCATTGATCGGCAGCGACGGCCGAGCCGAGGTTTACATGGGGCCCGGCTCGATAGAATTTGGCACGAAATCAGATGCCTCGATGCCGATTGTTGCCATGGGCGCCTGCCGCTATGCCCGGTTCAACGCTGATCTTCCCTATGGAAAGGTTCTCAAGACCTTTACCGCAAAGGAATTCAAGACATCTGAGACGCTCCAGACAAAAGAGTAGCCACGCAATGACGCAAGCCATACTACGACTGACAGAAAACACCGCAGCAGTGTCAGACGCAGCAATCTTGCGTGCAACGGGGATATCAAAAGCATTTGGCGCGACACAGGCGCTGGATCTGGTCGATTTCTCGTTGCAGCGCGGCAGTATACACGCGCTTCTGGGGGGAAACGGCGCCGGCAAGTCGACCCTAATCAAGGTTTTTGCCGGCGTTCAGCACGCAGATTCGGGGCAACTGGATCTGGCCGGGCGCACACTGGATGCCCGGCTTGTCCGCCCTGCAAACGTGCATCAGTTGGGGATGCGCTTTGTCCACCAGCAGAATGCGACATTTCCATCATTGTCGATCATCGAAAACATGGCGCTGGGATCTGGGTTCATTACCGGACGCACAGGCCAAATTGACTGGAAACGTCAAAGAGCCCGCACAGTGTCATTGCTTGAACACTACGGTATCGCGGCCAATCCAGATGACCGGATCTCTGATATAAGCCCTGCCAAAAAAAAGATGGTCGAAATTGCACGTGCTTTGCAGGACATCGACGGCGCAGGTGATGCGGTTCTGGTTCTGGATGAACCAACAGCGTCGTTGCCCACTACCGAAGTTGATCTTTTGCTTGACGCACTGCGCAGCTATGCGGCTGCCGGTCAAGCGATCATCTATGTGACCCACCGGCTGGAAGAAGTCTTTGCAATCGCCGATGCCGCAACGGTGTTGCGTAACGGGCGGCATGTCGCAACCCTTGATCCTCGGCGGATAACGCCAGATCACCTTATCGAACACATGATGGGTAAAGCAGTTTCACTTGCGCGCAAGCCAGAGCCGCGCCCGACCGGCCAGACTCTGCTTGCACTTGACCGGTATCAGGTCAAAAATCTGCAGCCTGTCAGTTTGCACGTGATGGAAGGCGAAGTCGTCGGAATTGCCGGTCTGATCGGATCGGGTCGTACGCGTTTTCTCAAAGGCCTATTCGGCGGCTTTTCCGCAGTTTCGGGCACAATGCATATCAGGGGGCAGTCTATCACGCTGAACGGGATTTCCGATGCCGTAAGGGCGGGCATTGCCTATGTGCCCGAAGACCGAGTCGCCGATGCACTGTTTGGAAAACTCAGCATCGCCGACAATTCGGCAATTTCAGGATTTGGCCGGTTCTGGAATGGCTGGCGGCTGCGTAAGTTTGCGGAACTGGCGGAAATGTCCCGTTTGATTGATGAATTCCTTATCAAGGCTGCGGGGCCGGACGCAGCGATCACATCGCTTTCGGGCGGAAACCAGCAAAAAGTGGTTCTGGCGCGATGGATGCGCCTGAAGCCAAGCCTTTTGCTGCTCGATGAACCGACCCAAGGTGTCGATGTTGGTGCGCGCGCTGAAATCTATCACCTGATTGACCGCGCCGTGGCTGCCGGTTCAGCCGCAATCGTCGTTTCATCTGATTTTGAAGAACTGGTATCGCATTGCGACCGCGTCGTCATAATGCGTAACGGTGCTCTGATCGGCGAGGTGATCGGCGATCAAGTCACTGTCGAGAACCTTAATATGATGGCCAATGCCTAAGGCCGCGGCCATTACCAAAAGGAATCAAAGGTTATGAGCATACCCGATCCGAAAAGCGGCCAGAGCAGAGCTACAATTTTCATACATAGACCCGACATCAGTCGGCTAGTAGAGAAATATGCGTTTGTCGGCTTGCTTATTGCCGCTGCGATCTTCTTTTCGTTCTTTACGCCAACTGCCGAGACTTTTCCCTCGCAGGCCAATATCCGCACATTAATTACGGGGAATATCGTCGTTGCCATCGTCGCTCTGGCGGCGCTTATTCCGCTGGTCTGCGAAGAGTTCGACCTTTCAGTCGGGGCTATCGCGGGTCTGTCGTCGATTTTTGTCGCGGACTATCTGTCGGGCGGTGGGTCGATTGGAGTCGCTTGTGTGATCGGAATTGGACTTGGTCTGGTCATCGGTGGTCTGAATGCCTTTCTGATCACCGTTGTTGGGGTGAACTCGGTCATCACGACCCTTGGCACGTCGATTATCATTGCCGGGATCATTAGCCAAAAAACCGGTGGCCGCGCAATCTCGGGTGGGATTCCGCGTGAATTGATCCAGTTCGGCACCGGCACCGTCTATGGCTTGCCAACGCTTGCTATCGCGCTGATCCTCGCGGGCATGGCCACGTGGTATTTGCTTGAACATACCCCGTTTGGACGGCAGCTTTACGCCTATGGTTCAAACCGTTCTGCCGCCGTACTTGTGGGCATCCGCACAAAATTCGTTCTGAGCACAAGTTTCGTTCTGGCCGGGATGCTGGCGGGGGCCGCAGGAATTTTGCAGGTCGCCCGCGCAGGCGGAGCTGACCCGCGTGTGGGTGACAGTTTTACCCTTCCAGCCCTGGCGGCAGCATTTCTGAGCGCCGCCGTTCTGCAACCAGGCCGCTACAATGTGGCGGGAACAATTGTGGCGATCTACTTTCTGGCAACGCTGAACAGCGGCCTCAATCTGGCCGGGGCCCCTCCGTATATAAACTACTATGTCAACGGTGCCGCCCTAATTGTCGGTGTTGCACTCGCCGTCGCTTTCAGTCGTCGCAAATAGGTTCCCCATAAACGAAACACACCAACCCAACCGGAGGATGAAATGAAGAAATACTTGAAAGTTGGCGGAATAGCCGCCGCGCTCGGATTGACCGCAACTATAGCGCTTGCTGACACTGCAGCTAAATATGACGAGAAGCTTGCGGCACTTTACACTGGGACATACACGGCACCGCAAGTCACACCCGTGGTTCCGAAATCAGATCAACTGGTCTGGCTTGTCGCGGTGGGTCTTAACATTGAGCCAAGCGATGTTTCAGCAAAGAATCTGCAAGAGGCAGCAGCATTGCTGGGTTGGCGGACCAACATCTTTGATGGCCAGTTCGATTCGAGCATCGCTTTGACCGGGATAGAACAAGCTATTGCCGCCAAAGCTGACGGTATCATTGTCTGGGCCGTCGATTGTGCCGGCATCAGTACGGGGGTCGCAGCCGCCAATGCGGCTGGCATTCCAATCGTTGCAATCGAGGCTGAAAATTGCGCCACAGGCGGCTTTCCGCATGTCGTGCGCTATTCCGATGACAACCGGGATTTTCTGGATTGGTTCGAGGGTTGGGGCAGAGCGCAAGCTGTCTGGACTATTGCCAAGACCAAGGGCGAAGCCAAGACAATCCTCGTAGATGAGACCGATCTTGCCGTGACACGGGCTGTAGGTAATGGCTGGCGCGCTGAATTCGCTGAATGTGACACGTGCGAAATTATCCATACAATCGAGTTTGTCGGGGCGGATTTCGGCCCGGCCCTTCAGGGCAAGATCGAGCAGGCGCTAATTCAGTTCCCAAAAGCAAACTCACTTATTCCCGCCTATGACGCCGTAATGACTTCAGGCGGTGCGACTGCACTGTTGTCAGCCGGCAAGACGGCGGAATTCGTGGTTGCGGGTGGCGAGGGTAGCACTCAAGGCATCCAGCAGATTTATAGCGGCTTTGGGATGCAGATGTGTGTCGGGCTGAATTCGGCAAACGAAACCTACGCCGCAGTCGATGCGCTTATTCGCCTGCAAGCAGGTGAAGACCCGATGAGCACGACGACAGGGATCGGCTATCAGGTTTGTGACATGTCGGCCAACATGCCGGCCGACGGCGCAATCTATGAGAGCCCGATTGATTTCAAAGCGGTCTATCGCGCGGCCTGGGGCGTAAAGTGACCTGAACCCGTGGATGCGTCGAGCTTTGGGCTCGGCGCATCAAGACAACCATATTTGGATGCCCGACATGCCCCTTATCCCCGGACCTCGCCTTGAGCCCCCAAAGAATGAGCCTCGCCCTTGGGCCGCGAATACAGGGCAGATCAAGTTGCTTGAACTAGTGGCACCGGCGTCAGGGCTGTCTGCGCGTGATTTCCACCTTTACTGGCGCAATCACCATTCACCGCATGTAATGCGTGTGGCAGCCTTTTCGCAATTCATCCGCAAGTATCTGTGTGCCCACCGGCTACCCGCTCATGACCTTTCGCTGCCGTTCGCGTGGATCCAGTCACCCGCCGAGGGGGTTGCGGAAGTCTGGCTTGATTCCGTCGAAGAGGCCGGCCGCTGGTTCTCTCATCCGGCCTACGCAGAACTGATCGCCCCCGATGAGGCCCGGTTCCTGTGTTCGGACGGCGGTGTAGAAGTGACCCTGATGAAGGTCGAAACTATCGTGGACAAAGACGCCGATCTTGCCGAAACCGGCATGATCAAGCTGTATCTGCTGGGACATCGACCAGATGACATGCCTCGCGATAGGTTTCATGCGGCCTGCAGCGCGCATGCCGCCATGATCGCGCAGCAGACTGACTTTGTCAGGCTGGCCGTCAGCCATCGCCTGTCCGAGCCGATTGGACTTGACGGATGGCCGCCAAGCAAGATCGACGTGGCGTTCGAGTTCTGGTTCCCCGATCAGGGAGGGGCAATAGAATTTCTCCTCAAAAATCAGGCCTCAATGATTGCTGCTGAAAAAAACTTGCTCCGCCCGGGCGGAAGCCGCCTTGTAATTGGGGTCCTCCACGCGGTGCACGACGAAATGTCGTTTCAACCGACAACCACTCAGCCTCTGCCCCTTGTCTGGGGCCCTGTCCCGGAGAAACGCTTATGAAAACACGTCAGGTCCATTTGATCGCTAGACCTGATGCTGCACCAAAAGCTGAGCATTTCAAGCTGGTTAGTGCAGAATTGCCGCCTTTGCGGCTAGGGGAAGTTCTGGTACGCAACACCTTTATGTCCATTGATCCCTACATGCGTCGTAGCATGGATGCGGTGGCGACCGATTTGGAACCGTGGCCTCTGAACAAAGCGTTGGATGGTCCATCGGTCGGAACCGTGGTGCAGTCGCGCAATCCGGCGTTCGATGTTGGCGATACCGTGGAAAGCATGTCCGGCTGGCAAGAGCATTTCATTTCAGCGGGGGATGCATTTATCCCCTATATTTCTGCCAACTCAGCCATCGCAAAACGCGATCTGGCCTTGGTTCCCAGCGAAAAAGATTTTCTGGGAATACTTGGTGTCGCAAGCCAGACCGGCTATTTCGGGATGATGTGCGCAACCCGGATGCAGGCTGGTGAAACCTGTGTTGTATCTTCTGCTGCGGGCCCTGTCGGTTCAATGGCCTGCCAGCTTGCCCGAATTCATGGCATGCGGGTGGTGGCATCGGCAGGAACCGAAGGCAAGGTGAACTGGCTTCGCGACGCGCTGAAGGTCGATTACGCCTTCAATTACAAAGTGACTCCCTACGCCGAAGGTCTGGCGGCGGGCTGTCCTAATGGTATCGACCTCGTGCTGGAATGCGCCAGCCCCGAGCATCTTTCGGCCTGCTTTGCGCAAATGAACGACCAGAAGACCATTCTGATAGCCGGTCTTGTCGGGATCTATTCGACCGGCGGAAAGGTGCATGATCTACAAAACTTTGAGTATGTTCTTGACCGGTTTCTGACTGTTAAATCCTATCCGTTCATGGCCTACCTGGATCATTATGACCAGTTTGTTACCGATGTAATTCGTTGGCGGGGATCGGGAGAATTGGTTTTTCTTGAAAACATCGTGCAAGGCCTGGAGGCGGCTCCGCAAGCCATCGAGGATCTGCTATCGGGCGGCAATCATGGCAAGATTCTGGTGGCGCTGTAATGCCGAACGCGGTTATCTCGGCCCCGACTTGCAACCTTGGTAGGCGTCTGCGAGCGCGGGGCTTGTGCTGGCAGGCGGCGATGCAGCCTGCCCAAGCCCGGAGAGTCTGATCATGCATGCGCAACAGCTTTTTGATCTGACCGGGCGGATTGCCCTAGTGACCGGTGCAAGCCGTGGCATTGGAGCCGAAATCGCTTGGCTTCTCGCCCGAAATGGTGCCCATGTCATCGTATCCAGCCGGAAGATCGACGGATGTATAGCAGTAGCCGACGCGATGCAGGCCGAGGGGCTGAGCGCTGAGGCTCGGGCCTGCCATGTTGGGAATATGGATGATATCGCCAGGATCGCGGGAGGCATCAGCAAGGATCATGGCCGCATTGACATTCTGGTGAATAATGCCGCGACAAATCCATACTTCGGACATGTGCTCGATACCGACCTTGGCGCATTTCAAAAAACCGTTGATGTGAATGTCCGGGGCTATTTCTTTATGTCAATCGCTATGGGGCAGATGATGCGCGAGGCCGGGCACGGCGTGATCCTAAACACGGCGTCGGTGAATGCCCTGATTCCGGGAGATAGGCAGGCGATTTATTCGATCACCAAAGCAGCGGTTTTCAGCATGACAAAGGCCTTTGCAAAAGAATGCGGGCCGCTAGGTATCAGGGTGAACGCGCTTTTACCCGGCTTGACCAACACCAAGTTCGTCGCGGCACTTGAAGCGGACGATACGTCCTATCAGACATTGCTGAAAACTATTCCGCTGGGCCGGGCCGCTCAACCAATAGAGCACGCCGGGGCTGCCTTGTATCTTGTATCGGACGCATCTTCCTACACGACAGGTGCCTGTCTTGTGGTCGATGGGGGCATGACGGCTTGAGAAACCCTGTCTTAGGAGACAAATTATGGAATTCGACTATTCCCCCAAAGTGACCGACCTGTGCAAGCGCGTGCGCGTCTTCATGGACGAGCATGTCCTACCAAATGAGGTACTGTTCAACGAGACCCTTGCCGAACCAGGAAGACGTTGGCAAACACCGGCTTTTTTCGGGGCGCTCAAGGAAAAAGCACGCTCGGCAGGGCTGTGGAACCTGTTTTTTCCGGATCCGCACGATGGCGCCGGGCTGACAAATCTAGAATATGCTCCATTGGCTGAAATCATGGGCGAAGTCTGGTGGTCGGCCGAAATATTCAACTGCAACGCCCCTGACAGCGGCAACATGGAAACGCTCCATCTTTACGGCACCGAAGCTCAGAAATCGCGTTGGCTGGTACCTTTGTTAGAGGGAAAAATCCGCTCGGGTTTTGCAATGACAGAGCCTGATGTTGCCTCTTCTGACGCCACAAATATCCAATGCTCCATTGTCAGGGATGGTAGCGAATACGTCATTAACGGCACTAAGTGGTACACCACTGGTGCCATGCGTGAGACGTGCGATCTGTTGATCGTGATGGGCAAGACTGACCCTGACAATCCTGATAGGCATCGTCAGCAATCGATGGTTCTGGTTCCCAGGAACACCCCGGGCGTGCGGATCGTGCGTCATGTGACCACCCTCGGATTTCATGATGCGCCATTTGGCGAACCTGTGGTCGAATTTACCAACGTCCGGGTTCCAGTTGAAAACATACTGGTCGGAGAAGGCCGTGGTTTCGAAATAGCCCAAGGCAGGCTGGGGCCGGGGCGGATTCACCACTGTATGCGGCTGATCGGCGGCGCAAACCGCGCGCTGACCCTTGTACTAGACCGAGTAGAGCAACGCCGTACCTTTGGCCGCAAGCTGAGCGAACACCAATCCGTCCGGGAAGACATCGCCAAATCGTGGTGCGAGATTGAACAGGCTCGCTTGCTTACCCTGAAGGCCGCACATAAGATGGATCGCCACGGCAATAAGGCCGCGATGGATATGATTGCTGCGATCAAGATTGTAGCGCCGATGATGGCGCAAACGGTCATCGACCGCGCCATGCAGATCCATGGCGGGCTTGGCCTAACCGAAGATCTGCCACTGGCGCATCTGTTCAACTACGCGCGCCAATGCCGGTTGGCGGACGGGCCTGACCAGGTCCACATGATGGCACTCGGCCGACAACTGGTGCGCGAACGGGCGCAAATTGTTGGCAATGGGGGATGACATGATGGATGTGGACCGCCTTGGAACCTATCTTCAGGCAAAAGTTGCGGGGTTTAACGGCCTGATCTCTGTCCAAAAGTTTGCCGATGGGCAGTCCAATCCGACTTACAAATTATGTGCCAAGAGTGGCCATTATGTGTTGCGGAGCAAGCCACAAGGTATTCTGCTGAAATCAGCCCACGCGATTGATCGAGAGTTTCGCGTTCTAACCGCATTAACTACCACAGAGGTGCCAGTCGCTCGGCCTTTTCACTATTGCGAAGACACTGGCGTAATCGGCACTGAATTCTATATTGTTCAGTTCCTCGATGGTCGTGTACTATCGGATCCGCTGTTGCCAGGTATGACCTTCGAACAGAGAGCTGCTATTTATGATCAACAAAACCAGACATTGGTTGCGCTGCATAATGTTGATATTATCTCCGTAGGAATGTCTGATTTTGGCAAACCAGGAAATTACTTTGAGCGCCAACTCTCGCGTTGGTCCCGACAATACCGCGAAAGCGAGACTGGCGATATTCCGGCTATGAACCAGTTGATCGACTGGCTTGGTGCAAACATGGTGGCAGACGATGGGAAGGTTTCGCTGGTACATGGCGATTACCGGCTGGACAATCTGATGTTTGCGAAGGATTGTGAACGCCTCATCGGGGTGATGGACTGGGAGCTTTCAACTCTTGGCCATCCTTATGCCGATCTGGCCTATCAATGTATGCAGTGGCGTTTGCCCGCAGGTCCTGTGACCAAAGGACTTGGCACCATAAAGCGGCCGTCGATCGGCATTCCCGACGAGGCGACCTATGTCGCGCTGTATTGCGAACGTCGCAATCTGCCTCCGGTACGCGACTGGACTTTCTACGTAGCCTTCAGTTTCTTTCGTTTGGCTGCCATCCTTCAAGGCGTTATGAAGCGCAGTGTCGAAGGGAATGCTTCGAGCGCGAGCGCCCTTGAGTATGGTCGTCTGACGTCGCCTTTGGCCCTGCAGGCCATGCAGATTATTGAAGAAAGTGTGTTGATATGATCGATCAGTCTGAAACACTGGAGCATACACTGGCCAATGTACCATCCACACTGAACTCATTGTTCCGCAAAGCGATTGCCCGGTTTCCTGACACAGTGGCCTTTCGAACGCTGGATGAAACCCTCACATTCGCAGAGATCGGCAAACGCGCGACCGGACTTGCAAGTTTCCTGCACAGTGTGGGCCTGTCCAAGGGTGACAGGGTTGCTGTTATGCTGCCAAATTGCACCGCTTTTCCGGTATCATCCATAGCCATTGCATTTGCTGGATTGGTGCAAGTCAATGTAAACCCGATGTATACAGCACCGGAACTGCACCATCAATTGCGCGATTCAGGGGCCCGTGCAATCGTGATTGATGAGTCAGCTATTTCTGTGCTTGCAAGCATAATAGCTGACCTGCCGATAGAAATCGTCATTGTTACCGGCGATTTGGCCGGCCCATTGCTGATGCCGTCCGCCCGTGTGATCGTCGGGTTTACGGCTGCCTTGGCGACGATCGGGCAGAAGCGTTTTCCCGAAGCTGATCCCGACGATATCGCCTTACTGCAATATACCGGTGGTACGACCGGCAGATCCAAAGGGGCGGTTCTTCGTCACCGCAACATAGTAATCAATTCGGCGCAGGTCTGGGACGCAATTTCCGCGCCCCTGACTGTTGGTAATGAAACTATTTTGACCGCTTTGCCGCTTTATCACATTTTTGCTTTTACGGTGAACTTCGTTACTTTCTTTTCGAAGGGGGCGACAAATGTTCTGGTCCGAAATCCCAGCAATGCAGAAGAATTGTTTGATGCACTTACATGGCGCAGCGTTACCGCAATCACTGGTGTGAATACGCTGTTTGCAAATCTGATCAGCCATTATCGCGCAACAGAGATCGACTGGTCACAGATGAAACTGGCGATCGGTGGTGGATCTGCCATATTGCCAATTACTTCCGAAAGCTGGAAGTCCCTTACCGGCAGCCATATTCTTGAAGGTTATGGCATGACTGAAACCTCGCCTGTGCTGACCACGAACCGTCCTGGTGATGCGGAGTTTTCCGGTACGGTCGGCCTGCCCCTGACCGGGACGCGGATCAGCATTTTCAATGCTCAGGATCAAGAACTGGGTCCAGGAGAAACAGGCGAGGTCTGTATCTTAGGTCCGCAGGTCATGTCAGGGTATTGGGGCCAGCCGACATCACAGGACACATTCAATCCGGCGGGCTATCTCCGCTCCGGCGACATCGGCTTTTTTGATCCACAAGGTCGCCTTCGGCTGATTGACCGCAGAAAGGACATGATACTGGTCTCTGGCTTCAACGTTTATCCGAACGAGGTTGAGGCTGCGGCAAGTGCCTTTGAAAACGTCATGGAATGCGCTTGCATTGGCCTTCCGCATGAACGCACCGGCGAGACGGTAGCACTTTTTATTGTCTGCAAACCGGGAACAACGATTGAACCTGAAGCTCTGCGTCAGTTCTGCGCAACGCAACTTGCACCCTACAAGGTGCCCAGGAAAGTGGAACTGATCAGCAGCCTTCCAAAATCCACCGTTGGCAAAATACTGCGCTGGAAGCTGCGCGAGAGCACAATCAAAGCGTAAGCGTGAAACAGACTAGCATTCCACCAAGAGCGATAGTTTCGGCACCGGTCTTATCGAGTACTTGGTCCGATGCCAGAAAAGTTCCGACGAATTACTTTGTCACATTGTCGGCCCAAGCGGAACGATGATGTCATTGCCCTTGAATTGCGCGGAATCTACTGTGGCTTCTGCAACTCCGATGCGCTGAGATGATGCACCGGTCGTCCTTTGTCGATATTCACAGACCGGCGCTTTTTTGCGCATAGGTGACGAGGCCGTTGCAAACGACGTTATGCTGATTGCCGTCGTTGTCTTTGTCTACCCTTTTGGAGACGGGGTACCTATTCGTGGATCTCTGGATCTCGACGCTTTCAGTTCCAACGAGGTTTAGACATTACATTTGCGCGCAGGCGGCCGCTGGGAGGGCGGCCGTTGTCGCAATTGCGTTCAGCATCAACGTCTTCTCTTCACAGGCAAAGGTCTCAGAGGCAGCACTTGAGGCATCAGTCTCTTGCGAGGGATTGCGTCAACCTTGCGCGGGCTTGCAGCGGCTTGCGATGAGGCTTGCTGCCTCTTCCAGATCAGCCGTCAGAGCGGCAACCGCAGCGTCCGGGTCGCCGGCCTTGACGGCGTTGATCAGGTCTGCATGGTGCGCGTGCCAGAAGTAGGACACATCCGACTGACGCAAGAGGTTCAGCAGTGGGCCATAGCGCATCCACAGAATTTCAATGAGATCGATCAGGTCGCGGTTACCCGCGGCCCTGTAAATTGCGAAGTGAAAGGCGTGATTGGCCGCGAGGTAGACCTTGATGTTGGGGCTCGGTCGCGCGGCCTCGACGTCCATAACGCCATTGGTGCGGGTCAAGCTATCCAGCAGGATTTCCCGGCTATCTTGCATCACCAGCCGGACGGCTTTTCCTTCAAGATCGATACGTAAGTCAAGAATCACGCGCAACCTGTCGACGTCTGCAGAAGGGATCACCATTGACCGCCGCTGCGCCGAATCGAGCGCGCCTGCCGTGGCCAACCTGCCAAGTGCCTCACGCACGGGCATCTGGCTTGTCCCAAAGGCTTGGGCCAGTTCGGCGAGCTTCAACTTCTGGCCGGGCTCGAACTCGCCCATCATGATCGCCTGCTTCAACTCAGAATAGACATGCTCAAGGTCCGAGATGCTGGATCGAATGGTTAGGTCGGGCAGTCTGTTGTCGGTCATTGGGTCTGATCGTCCTGCTTTCTGTCGGGGGCGGACTGCATGAAATGCGCATCTGACTGCATAGCCGCCAGTTACGTGTCATGCAATTCGTGATCAAAAGTGTGCCTTCCCCACGGAAGTTCACTCGCTACAACGCTAAATCTTACCGCGTCTGTGATCTTTGATCAAAGAAAATCGTTGACAGATGCGCTTACTCTCCTAATCTGACTTAATAAATTTCAAGAAAACGAGGCGCGAGTCGGATGTGGACGGTGGGAATTGACGTGGGCGGAACCTTCACAGACCTTTACACCCGTAACGCTATCACGGGTGAAGCGCGCACGGGTAAGGTCCTCACCACGCCGCAGGACCGGGTTCAGGGTGTGATGAAGGCTATTGCGGCGGTTCACCTTCAGCCGAGCGAGATCAACCTTCTCGTCCACGGCACCACCACCGCGACGAACGCGCTGATCGAGCGCAGCTTTCCCACCGCAGCTATGATCACGACCGAGGGCTTCCGCGACGTACTGGAAATCGGCCGGATGCACCGCGAGCATCTTTACCGCCCCTATCAGACCAAGCCCGAACCGCTGATCCGGCGGCGACATCGTCATGTGCTACACGAGCGGACCACGGCCAAAGGCGTGATCGAGACGTCGGTCGATTTGGCCGAGCTTGATCGGATCATCGACCGGATTGCCGGGGATGGGATCTCTTCGGTCGCGGTGTGCCTGATCAACTCTTACGTCAACCCCGAGAACGAACGGACGGTCGCCACACGCGTGGCCGAGCGGCTCCCGAGCGTGTCCGTAGTAACTTCGGCTGAGGTTAAGCCGATCTTCCGAGAACACACCCGCTTTTCTACCACGGCGGTCCGCGCCGTCCTGCTGCCCGTCATGGAGAGCTACTTTGAGACGCTGCAGGCAGTGCTGACCGCAGAAGGCTTCAACGGTAAGCTGATGATCCTGAAGAGCAACGGCGGGATGATGTCCGTCGATCAGGCCCGCACTCGGGTCGAGGAACTGGTCGAATCCGGTCCCGCCGGCGGGATCGGCTATGCAGCGCAAATCACCGGCATGACAGGCTATCAGAACATCATCCACACCGATGTAGGCGGAACCAGTTTCGACACCTCGATCGTGGAAGGCGAGGGGAATGTCGCGACCGAGCAGGCG
>JANLTS010000125.1:0-1707 GCA_031363045.1 Hyphomicrobiales bacterium | reverse complement strand
TTCGGATCCTCGAACTGCACGTCATAGGCAATTGCCTTGATGCCAGCATCGTTGATGGCCTTGATCGATGGCAGGATGGAAGTTCTGAAGGAGGGCCTCGACAGCGGCAAGATCAAGAACGTCTGCGAAACCTTCACTGACCAATGGGCGCCGGACAAAGCTCAAAAGAACATGGAGCAGTGCCTGACCTCGACCGGCAACAAGGTTGACGCCGTTCTTTCCGAGAACGACGGCATGGCTTCAGGTGTGGTCGCTGCGCTGACCGCGCCGGGCATGGCCGGAATTCCAGTTGGTGGCCAGGACGGTGACTTGGCCGCCATCAACCGCGTCGCACTTGGCACCCAGACGGTGTCCGTCTGGAAGAACGCCAAAGACCTCGGCAAGGTTGCTGGCGAAGCCGCCAACGCACTGGCCGATGGCGCTGATATTGCCTCAATCCCCGGTGTCGCAAAATTCTCCGGCGGCAAGAAGGGCGTGGAAATGAACTCCATCCTTCTCTCGCCAACACCGATCACCAAGGCCAACATCAACGTCGCCATCGATGCCGGCCACATCACCAAGGACCAGGCCTGCGCTGGCGTCGCCGCTGGTGCGGTTCCGGGCTGCTAGTCTTGTAAACCGAACGTAAAGAGCCGCGTCATTTGCAAAAGTGGCGCGGCTTTTTTGCGCCAACATCACAAGCACCGACATCGCGGAGTACGCCGGGTCCTTGCCCTGCAAAACTGGCCCAGCAAAAAGCCAGGCTCCAGTCTGCGCCGGGGTGACGGATGCGCTTTGTTGTGCAAGTATACGAAACATTTCCACTTCTGGAGTGATCCATGTCTGACGCAACCAGCACCAGCCAGAGTCCTGCCCTGCAACAAGAAGGAGCCGTGCAGCGCTTCTTCCGCGCCACCGAAATCGATGCCCGCATGATGGGCATGCTCGTGGCGCTGATCCTCATTTGGTGCGTGTTCGATATTGCCAGCGGCATCTTGCGCGGCAATTTTGGCGGCCTGCTCGGCGGGTCATTCCTGACACCGCGCAACCTCTGGACGCTGCTCGTTCAGACATCGTCCATCGCCGTCATGTCCACTGGCATGGTCCTGCTCATCGTCATGCGGCAGCTCGATCTTTCGGTCGGCTCCATGCTCAGTCTCGTGGCCGTCGGCGGAGCGGTGCTTCAGGTTTTCGAACTGGTGCCAATCCTTGGCGTCGGTCATCCCGCCATCTGGATGATTGCGGTTGTCTTCTGTATCCTGCTCGGCACACTGATTGGCGCCTTCAACGGCTTCATCACGGCCTATGCGAAGATCCCGGCCTTCATAGTCACGTTGGGTGGCCTCCTGGCCTACAGCGGGCTCGCCTTCTATCTGGCCAAGGGCGAAACCGTGGCACCCATGGACAAGACCTATGAAATCTTCGGTGGCGGCATTCCCATCAGCTGGCTCGGACCTTTCTGGAGTTGGGTCTTGGCGGTTATAGTCTGCGCAGCCATTGTATTCGGCATCGTCAATGGCCGGCGTCAGCGCCTGCGCTTCAAGTTCCCGCTGCGTCCCATGTGGGCCGAGGTGTTTCTGGCCGCCATCGGCAGCGCTGTTGTCCTTGGCACGACCCTGGTGATGAGCTCCTATCCCTGGCCGTTCAAGTTGATTGAAAACTACGCAAAGGCAAATGGCGCAACCAGAAGCAGGTCGTGCGCCTTAATCTGCACAAATACCTGCTCGC
>JANLTS010000041.1:0-3828 GCA_031363045.1 Hyphomicrobiales bacterium | reverse complement strand
CAGTACCAAGCAGAATGGGGCCAACCGCCAGCGCCTCGCCGAACACTTTGACGATCTGGTAGGCGACATTGGCGGACGACAGGTCCGGCATCACCAGCAGATTGGCCTCTCCTTTCAGCGTCGAAGACGGCAGCTTGCGGGCCCGCACCGCCTCGATCAGTGCCGTGTCGGCCTGCATCTCGCCGTCGATCTCGAGTGTTGGCGCCCGCTCGCGGATGATCTCCAGGGCTTTGCGCATTTTGAGTGACGACGGCGTATCGAAATCGCCGAAATCCGAATGCGCCACCAGCGCGATCTTGGGCGCGATACCAAAGCGCTGGACATGCGCGGCGCACATCACCACGGTGTCGGCGATGGCTTCCGCCGAAGGTTCGGCCTGCACATGCGTATCGGTAAGAAAGACAATGCCGCGCGAAGTGATCATCAGGCTCATCGCCGCGAACTCCTTGACCCCGGGCGCCAGCCCGATGATATCGCGGATATGCCGCAGCTTGGCGCGGTAGCGGCCTTCGAGGCCGCAGATCATCGCATCCGCCTCGCCGCGCCGCATGGCGATGGCCGCGATAATGGTGGACGACGTGCGCACCATTGTTCGCGCCGCATCGGGCGTAATGCCGCGCCGCCCGGCGATCTCGACATAACTCGCCACATAATCGCGGTAGCGCGGATCGTCTTCCGGATTGACGATATCGAATTCCTTGCCCGGCCTGATCGACAGTCCATAGCGCTTCAGCCGCGTCTCGATGACGGCCGGCCGGCCGATGAGGATGGGCTTGGCAATCCCCTCCTCGATCACCACTTGCGCCGCGCGCATCACCCGCTCGTCTTCACCATCGGAATAGATGACGCGCTTTGGCTCATTGCGTGCCGCAGCGAAAATCTGCCGCATGACGAAGCCCGAACGGAAGACGAAGCGTTGCAGGCTTTCAGCATAGACGTCGAGATCGGCCAAAGGCCTTGTAGCCACACCGCTTTCCATCGCCGCCTTGGCAACAGCCGGTGCCACCCGCAAAATGAGGCGCGGATCGAATGGCGCCGGAATGAGCGAATCCTTGCCGAACAGCCGGGTCTCACCGCCATAGGCACGCGCCACCACGTCGGACGGCGCCTCGCGCGCCAGCCCGGCAATGGCATTGACCGCCGCCTGCTTCATCGCCTCGTTGATGGTCGATGCCCCGACATCAAGCGCACCCCGGAAAATATAGGGAAAGCACAACACGTTGTTGACCTGGTTGGGATAGTCCGACCGGCCGGTGCAGATCATCGCATCGGGGCGGACGGACACTGCCTCTTCCGGCAGGATTTCGGGATAGGGGTTGGCCAGTGCCAGGATCAGCGGATCAGGCGCCATTTGGCTCACCATCTCGGGCTTCAGCACGCCACCCGCCGAAAGCCCCAGGAAAATATCGGCACCGGCAATGACATCGGCAAGCTTTCGTGCCTCCGTCTCCTGCGCGAACACATCCTTCCAACGGTCCATCAGCTTCTCGCGGCCCTTGTAAACCACGCCCTCGAGGTCGTTGACCCAGATGTTCTTGAGCGACGCGCCGAGACTGACAAGCTGGTTGAGGCAGGCCAGTGCGGCTGCACCTGCTCCCGAAGCGACGATCTTGACCTTGGAAATATCCTTGCCCGCCAGCATCAGCGCATTGGTGACGGCCGCCCCGACAATCACCGCCGTGCCATGTTGGTCGTCATGGAAAACCGGAATGTTCATGCGTTCGCGCAATTGCTCTTCGATCTCGAAGCATTCGGGTGCTTTGATATCCTCGAGATTGATGCCACCGAAGGTTGGTTCGAGTGCTGCAACGGTGTTGACGAAACCCGCGACGTCATACTGCGCCACCTCGATATCGAAGACGTCGATATCGGCGAATTTCTTGAACAGCACCGCCTTGCCTTCCATCACCGGCTTGGCGGCCAAGGGCCCGATATTGCCGAGACCCAGAACAGCTGTGCCGTTGGAGATGACGCCAACCAGATTGGCGCGGATCGTATATTTCGACACCAGCGAAGGATCGGCATGGATGGCTTCGGAGACGGCGGCGACACCGGGAGAATAGGCCAGCGCCATGTCGCGCTGGTTTCCCAGCGGCTTGGTGGCGCGGATTTCCAGTTTTCCGGGCTTGGGCTCCGCGTGATAGAACAGCGCGCCCGACTTCAGGTCGCTCGAAATCGGCGATGACATGGCAGAGACCCTCCAGACCCCGCCATAGACCCGTTTTTGCCCCGATTTGCAACATTGCGCGAGACGGTGGCCAAAGCCACAATCAGCGCATAAGATGGCGATCATGCTCACGCCGCTCACATCCGAAGTGCAGAAGGTCGGCGACCTCTCCCATGAGGCGCGGCGCTTCCGTACCATTTTGTGGACCTTCGAGAAGAACGTCGATTTGCTGTTCAAGGGCACTGGCCTCGCCGCCGAAGTTGACCATGAGGCATTGGCCGAGGCCTTCTCGCGCTGGCGCCTGGCGTTTGACCAGTCGAAGCACCTGGCTGATATCAACCGCCAGGACTTCGTCATCTTCGCCGCCGGCATGATGCTGAAAGAGTTGCTGGCCGCCCGCCCGATTACCGCCATCGTGCCATCGGACTTGGGTCTCCCCGCCATCCCTGAAACACTCGACCACCGCTTGAAACGCTGGCCCGAGGGCTATGCCTACACCAGCTTCTGCCTGTCGGTCGCCACCGCCGTGTTGCACGAGACCGGCGATCTGGAACCCAGGGAATCAGGGGTCACGGATGATCCCCGCTTCTGGGATTCCTTCCGAGAGAATGCCGCAGAAAATCCCGCCAACGCCATCGCGTTTTTTGACATGGTGGTCGGTTTGCAGCCCAATTGGTCCGCACCCGACGTGCCGTGGATGCGGCGCACCTTCCTCGATCGCAAGCAGTCGCTCGAAACCGCCGCGAGGCCGGTCATCGGCTAGGCCGTTCTTCGTCGCAAGCTCCGCTTGATCTTGGCCTGTTGCTGCGCGAACATGGCGGGAAGAACAGAAGAATGAGACTGCGCCGGGGGAGAACAATCACGTGGCGGCCACTCGCATACTGATCGTCGACGATCACCCGTTGTTTCGCGAGGCGCTGAAAGGTGCCATCGCCGGCGGCGTCAAGGGCGCCGAGATATCGCAAGCCGGTTCGCTCGATGCGGCCCGTGGCCTGCTCGACAAGGACGATGATGTCGATCTGATCCTGCTCGATCTCCGCATGCCCGGCGTCCAGGGCCTGTCGGGCCTTATCTATCTCCGGGCGCAATATCCGAACATTCCAACGGTCATCGTCACCGCCGCCGATGATGGCGGCCTCGTCCAGAAGGCCCTGAACCTCGGCGCCGCCGGCTTCATCCCCAAGACCTCCGGCATCGAGACCATCGTTGCCGCCGTCAATGCCGTGCTGAAGGGCGACATCTGGGCACCCGAAGGTCATGACCGGCAGCCCGCCGCTGACAAGGAGGGCGAAGACATTGCGAGGCGCATCGCCACGCTCACCGCGCAACAAATTCGTGTGCTGATGATGCTGAAGGAAGGCCTGCTCAACAAACAGATCGCCTATGAGCTCAACATCTCGGAAGCCACCATCAAGGCGCATGTCTCGGCAATCTTGCAGAAGCTCAAGGTGTCGAGCCGCACCCAGGCGGTGATTGCCGCCAGCCGCATCGACGGAACCGCCGCCGCGGAATGACTATTCGGCCGCTGCCGAGCGAATGGCGGCATGCGACATCGCCGCCCGCAAGGCCGCGGGCTTGACCGGCTTTCTCAGAAGATGCACGTCATGAGCCAGCGCCAGGTCAGCGACCGCCGGCGTGCGGTCGGCGGTGATAAGCACCGC
>JANLTS010000508.1:0-4445 GCA_031363045.1 Hyphomicrobiales bacterium | reverse complement strand
GCATCGAGGGCCGATCCATCGGCCTGCACATAATCGAGGCGGCCTGCGGCCAAGTCATTGTTGGCTTCGTCCTGGGTGGCGTAAGTCTTAAGCTCAGCACCGGCGGCCGCATAGTATTTTTGCAGATACTTCTCGTGAATGGTTGAGACCTGAACGCCGATGACCTTGCCCGTGAGGTGGGCGGGGGTGATATCGAGATCGCCAGTTTTGGCGCCGATCAGCACAGTTGGCGTATTGTAGTAGAAATTGGTGAAGTCGATGGTCTGCTTGCGCTCGTTGGTGATCGACATCGACGACCAGATGACATCGATCTGCTTCGAGGTCAGCGCCGGAATGATGCCGTCCCACGCCACTTCGACGAGTTCGCATTTCTCGTTCATCTGCGCACAGACGGCTTTCATCAGGTCGATCTCCCAGCCGACCCATGTGCCTGACGCATCCTTGGACGAGAAAGGCGGATAGGGTTCGGCGGCAACGCCAAACTTGATGTCGGCCATGGCCGGTGCGGCAGAGGCCATCATCGTGGCGGCCGCAGCCGCGAAAAGAATACGCCGTGTGAGTTTCATGGAGTTCTCCCTGTTGATTCCGGAAGGTGCCCCCCTCCGAGATGTTGAAAGCTAAACATATTGAACGGCATCCGCCAACTCAAGAGTGTTGGGCGGAGACGAATTGACGGCAACGGTCACTCTTCGGCGCGCCGAAGACCTGGGCCGGCGGCCCCGCTTCCTCAACGACACCTTTGTAAAGATAGATCACCTGGCTCGAGACATCGCGCGCGAATTTCATTTCGTGCGTCACCAGGATCATCGTTCGGCCCTCCTCGGCCAGATCGCGGATGACTTTCAGAACCTCGCCCACCAGTTCCGGGTCGAGAGCTGAGGTCGGCTCGTCGAACAGCATGACCTTGGGTTCCATACACAGCGCCCGGGCGATGGCCGCGCGTTGCTGCTGGCCGCCCGACAGGAAAGCCGGATAGACATCCCGCTTCTCATAGAGCCCGACCTTGTGCAGCAGCCGTTCGGCCCGCTCAATGGCTTCGGCCTTGGGAACACGCAGCACATGCACGGGAGCTTCGATGACATTCTGCAGTACCGTCATGTGCTGCCACAGGTTGAAGCTCTGGAACACCATGCCGAGCCTGGTACGGATGCGCTCCAGCTGTTTGCGGTCGGAAGGATGCAGGTTGCCATCCTTGTTGGGCGCCAGCTTCACTTGCTCGCCCGTCACCTCGATTGACCCAGCGGTGGGCATTTCAAGGAAATTGATGCAGCGCAAAAACGTGCTCTTGCCCGAGCCCGAGGCGCCGATCATCGACACGACATCACCCTCGCGCGCCGTTAGCGAAACGCCCTTCAACACTTCGAGTTCGCCGAATTTCTTGTGAAGATCGTTGACCTGGACCGCGACTGTGCGGTCTCCGTTTGCCCGCCCTGCAGCATTCGCCACTCGGTTCTCTCCCCAGTTGGACCCTCAAGGGTCCTTGTTCTTGTAAAGGCGAGAATAACAAGAATCGGACAGCTTGCAATTGCTGAGTTTGGCGGCATTTGTCACCCTACTCCAACCGCGCCCGGCGTCTGGCCAGCCAGTTCGATGCCCATTTCCTGAAGTGATTTTCCCAATGGTAAGTCGATAGATGCGCCAGCCCAAAGGTTAGCGCAAAACTCAACGGCCGCTTCAGCAGATAGCGCGTGGCTGTCGAACCTTCGTTCATCCAACCATAGGCCGTCAGTGGATGAAAAACATACAGCGCGTAGGATATGCCGGCGATGTATCGCGCTGGTGTCGACCGCAACAAGCCATGCAATCCCCCCCGCACCGTCCAAAGGGTCGCAGCCAGAATCGCTGCCGATCCATAAGGCCGGAGATACATGAACCAACCGCCATAAGGACTGCTGAACACCACGAGCACGAGGAACGCCAGTGGCAAAGCATAGGCACCCACCAGAACCCGCCGTCCGAGGGAATGGGCAATTGTGGCAATGCAGGCGCCGGCTAGAATTTCGTCTACTCTCAAATGTGTATAGATGCTGATGTAGGCGCCGTCCTGAACACGCAGCAGCGTCACCGCCAGGCAAGCTGGCCACACCAGAAACACTCCCTTCCGGCCAAATGCCAAAACCACTAGGGCAATTGCCGCATAGAAATGAATTTCCACGCACAGTGACCACAAATGCGCCACCGGAGCTACATCAAGATATTGGGTGACATAGTTGATTGTGAAACCGAGGGAATACAGCAGGCCTTTCAAGTCCCAGGTAAAGAACACGAAGACCAGGAACATATAGCCATAGGCCAGCGGCAGGATACGGGTTGTCCGCCGCACTGCAAAATCGATGACGTCAGGCCGCGACAGCAAGGTCGAGGCGATCAGAAATCCCGACAGCGCAAAGAACAGGCTCATGCCCATGGCGCCCGCCGTCTCGTTCAGCCGCAACCACTTGGGGCCAAGCGGCAGCAAATGCGCGGCAAGCACCAGAAGAATGCTGATGGCCCGAAGGCCATCAAGCTCCGGCAGGTGCTTGGCATCGCTTGATCCGCTGGAAGTCAATTGCGCCTGCCGCCGCTTGCCATCTGGAACGTCGCCCAGACCTAGCTCGACTTCTTCTTCACCGGCTTCTTCGCTTGTGGCTTCGCCGCAGATTTCGTTGTTGACTTCACTGCCGGCTTTACCTGTTTGGCACGCGGCAGGGCCTTGCGTTCAGGCATCTTCGGCAGGGATTTTTCTTCGTCGCGGCCAAGATACTCGAAGTGTAGCGCATCGCCCTTCAGCAGGATGCGCACCGTGCCGCCCTTGGTGAGCTTGCCGAACAGCACTTCTTCCGCCAGCGGCTTCTTGACCTGTTCCTGGATGACGCGAGCCAAGGGCCTCGCACCCATGGCATTGTCATAGCCCTTCTTGGCCAGCCAGTCAGCGGCCTCGGCCGAGATTTCGATGTTGATCTGGCGTTCGGAGAGTTGCGCTTCGAGCTGCAGCACGAATTTCTCGACGACCTTGCGCACGACGGTTGGCGGCAGGTGGCCAAACGGAATGACGGCGTCGAGGCGGTTCCTGAACTCCGGCGTAAACAGCTTGAGGATCGCTTCCTGGTCATCGCCTTCGCGCACGGTGCTGCCAAAGCCGATTGCCGCGCGCGCCGCATCCTGGGCCCCGGCATTGGTGGTCATGATCAAGATCACATTGCGGAAGTCGACCGACTTGCCGTTGTGATCGGTGAGCTTGCCGTGGTCCATCACCTGCAACAGGATATTATAGATGTCGGGATGCGCCTTCTCGATTTCATCGAGCAACAGCACGGTATAGGGGTGCTGGTCGATGCCATCGGTCAGCAACCCGCCCTGGTCAAAACCGACATAGCCCGGAGGGGCGCCCAACAGGCGCGACACCGAATGCCGCTCCATATACTCCGACATGTCGAAGCGCAGGATATTGACACCCATCACTTCCGCCAACCGCTTGGCAACTTCGGTTTTGCCGACGCCCGTGGGGCCTGAGAACAGATAGCAGCCGATCGGCTTCTCAGGCTCGCGCAGACCGGCGCGGGCCAGCTTAATCGACGAGGCCAGCGCCTCGATAGCAAAATCCTGCCCGAACACCAGCCGCTTCAACTCGGTCTCGAGATTCTTCAGAACCGAGGCGTCGTCCTTCGACACGCTCTTGGCCGGAATGCGGGCCATGGTGGCAATCGTCGCCTCGATCTCGGAAACGCCGATCACCTTGAGGCGCTTGGCCTCGGCCACCAGCATCTGCGAGGCGCCGGTTTCGTCGATGACGTCGATCGCCTTGTCCGGCAGCTTACGGTCGCTCATGTAACGGGCCGAAAGCTGCACGGCGGTCTCAATGGCATCGTCCGTATAGCGCACCTTGTGGAAGTCCTCGTAATAGGGCTTGAGGCCTTTAAGAATGGCAATCGCATCGGGGATTGATGGCTCGTTGACATCGATTTTCTGGAAGCGCCGCACCAGTGCACGGTCCTTCTCGAAGTGCTGGCGGTATTCCTTGTAGGTGGTGGAGCCGATGCAGCGCAAAGCACCATTGGCAAGCGCCGGCTTCAGCAGGTTGGAGGCATCCATCGAGCCGCCGGACGTGGCGCCGGCCCCGATCACCGTATGGATTTCATCGATGAACATGATGGCGCCCGGACGCCCCTCGATTTCCTTGATGACTGCCTTCAACCGTTCTTCGAAATCGCCGCGGTAACGCGTTCCCGCCAATAGTGCGCCCATATCGAGTTGAAACACCGTGCAATCCGCCAGCACTGCCGGCACATCGCCCTTGATGATCTTTCGCGCCAGCCCCTCGGCGATCGCCGTCTTGCCGACGCCGGGGTCACCGACAAACAGCGGGTTGTTCTTCTGCCGGCGGCAGAGAATCTGGATGGTGCGGTTGACTTCCGTCTCGCGCCCGATCAACGGATCGATCCGGCCCTCGGCGGCCTTGCGGTTGA
>JANLTS010000022.1:0-6518 GCA_031363045.1 Hyphomicrobiales bacterium | reverse complement strand
CAGTACGAACAGCGATTGCCCGGCATTGGTTTGACGGATCGTGTCCACACCCGCTCCGCCGCGATAGACATCGCCCTGACCCTCAGCACCCAGCCTGAGAAACACATCAGCTCCATCATTGCCGGAGAGCTGATCCACGCCTGTACCGCCATCGATGGTATCACCACCTCCTCCACCAATGATGGTATCCGCGTCACTCCCGCCATTCAGCGTCTCGGCCAGATCGTTGCCCCTGATGGTGTCGTTGCCTGTTCCGCCGTTGATCGTTACCGCCGTGCTGCCGAAGGCGATGATCTTGTCATTGCCACCCGCACCCTCGATCGAAGACACGTCGATGGCCGTGGCAATCGCCGACATGTCGAGTAGATTGTTGCTCTCGTCGCCGCCGAGGCTCTGAACTTCACCATCGAAGATCTCAATACCGATGAAGTTTGCGTCGGTCACGTTCAGAAGACGTATTTGCTGCCCAAGGTTCGTGTGGCGGATCGTATCGATACCATTGCCGCCATTGAAGATGTCGCCAATGCCTTGAAGGCCTCCCATCAGGAACACATCATTTCCGGCGCCGCCAAAGAGAAAGTCAGCGCCGCTGCCGCCATCAATGAAGTCGTCGCCGCCGTTTCCAGAGATGGTGTCGGCATCGGCATCGCCGTTCAGTTGCTCGCCAAGGCTGTTGCCATGGATTGTGTCGTCACCATTGCCGCCATCGATCTTCACTGCAGTGTTCTGCACGCCGGTCAAATCATCATTGCCATCTCCACCGTTGATCGATGTTATGTTGATCGCCGAACCGATGGCGGAAAAGTCAATGCTATCGTTTCCGATGCCGCCAAAGAATGTGGAACTAGCGCCGTCCAGCACCTCGATGGAGATCAGATTGGCAGCGCCGATGCTGGTGAAGGTGGTTGATTGCCCTTGAATATTGCGGAGCGTATCCGTGCCACCGCCGCCATGGAAGAGATCGCCCTGGCCCCACGTAGCTGTCGTCAAGAAAACGTCATTGCCTTGTTCACCGAACAATTGGTCGGCTTCGCCGCCTCCGGTGATGATGTCGCCCCCGTTGCCGCCATGGATTGTGTCCGCACCAAGGCCTCCGTCGATCAAGTCAGCGATAGCACTGCCGATTATGCTATCGTTGTCACCAGCGCCACCGTTGCCGCCGAATATGCTTGTCGTGAGAACACCCGAGGCCGCTGAAAGGCCGCTGAGATCAATTATGTCGGAGCCCCCACCGCCAACGACGATCAGATCATCATCACCGCTCGTACCGAACAAAAGATTGGTTTGCCAGGCAAATCCGCCGCCGCCAAGGTCAGCAACCACAATCGAGTTTGAAGTAAGATTGCCGATCACAAAAAAGGTTGTCATATCTGTTTTCACCATGCTGAAGGTTGAATTTGAACGCCGCCGAACACAAACGCCCCAGTAGCGCAAGGGTCGCCAAGCAGGTCAGGTATCGCCAAGCCAAAGCCTTAACGCCCGAGCCTAGGGGCTCGGCTTGTGGCGGTCACCCCCCCAAACAGGGGGGTATAGATTAATTCACGGTGAGATCAGTCCGATAGCGACCGAGACGGCCATCATTTGTGCACGGGTACGGCAGCCGAGTTTCTTCTTGGCGCTCTCAACATATTCATGCGCGGTGGTTGCGGCGATGCCAAGCTGCTTGGCAATGTCGGCATCGGTAGCGCCTTTGGCGATCAACGCCAGACATTGCAATTCGCGCTTGGTTAAACCGGCGGTGTTCAGGACCTTTGTGCCGTCCGACAGGGCGCGGTACTTCTCGTAAGCGAGGGTAAAATAGAGCACGATCAGCTGGCGCTCGTCACCCTTTGGCGCTGTCTCCCGCGATGTGAGGCTGATGAGGGCAATGCGATTTTTAGTACGCTTGAGGCAAATGGCCAACCCGTCAACCCAACCGAACTTCTCCGCCTCGTCGAAGAGTTGGAGTTCGCGGCGGCTGCGCGCCGTGATGTCGGACCAGGTGAAGGCACCTGTCTGCTTCAGTACGCGCGCCAGAATGGGGTCAAACTCATGCACCGCTTCGCGTTCATAATAGTCGAACCAGGCTTGGGGCCAGGTGTTGATGAAGAAGGTTGAGCGCCGCCGGTCGTCAAGATCAATTTCGCCGCAGGCAATGGTGTCGAAGCCTGAGTTATCGGCCGCCGCAATAAATTGCTGCCTGACGTCTTCTGCGCTTTCCGCTTTTGAGAGAGCGGAGACATTCTGGGAAAACCAGTATTCAACTGAGACATTGCCCACTGGGTCCGCCGCCATCCTTGGAAACAAGTTCGAAATTTTGTGGGCTTAGGTCGGTTCCGGACGCAATGGCGTTTAGCCTGGCCCCGACGCCACGTCGTGGCGCCCCGGAGCTTGGAGTGTGCCGCGGTCCAAAGGTGCCGTTCCGCATGTTGTCCTAGGGCACCAGCTTCGTTACCATATCGTTGACATCGTCGGCGATGGCGATGCCGAAGACGGCGCGAACTGCATCGTCGCCCTGCTTGACGAGGCCCATGTAGTCGCCGAGGAAGTGGCCCCGGGCGATCGGCGCATCGAGCATGTCAAACGATACGTCAGTCAGGCGCCGTTCACGGCCCCAGTCGCCGGCTGCCGCGCAATCGCCTGTCACGGCAAAGCCACAACTGATGGCCCAATAGTCGGCGAGTTCCTTGGCGTTGCCAAGATCGTTGCGGAAATCATAGTACGTGACATGGACACGGTTGTTGGGGCCGACTTCGACCGAGGGTATGAAAGCTTGGTTGCGGAGCTTGACCAGGCTAGACGGGGTCTTGTTGATGATGGCCGGGGTGGACCATGTGACGCCATTGTCTTCCGACATCGAGAAGGCGACGCGGTCGATGCCGAGTTCGCGGCCGTCCTGCCAAACCAGATAGAGGTTGCCGTTACCCCGGTCGATGGCGACGTCGAACAAGATATTGCCATCGCGCACCGGTTCACGCAGGTCCGGCGTTCGGGTTGCGTTGAGTGTGACATCGGTTTTGATTGCCCGGCGGCCTGGCGTGAAACTGGCACCATGATCGTTCGATCTGAGGAAGCCGAGATAGGTGCGTCCATCTGCAGTGATCTCGGTATAAAAGTTCATGACCTTTCCGTCTTCCAGGACGACAATCTGGTTGCCGATGGTCTGGGCGTTGACACCAGGATTGAAAATCTTCTTGGCCTCTTTCCATGTGGCGCCGCCATCGGTCGTGCGGGCAAGCCAGGTTGGGCCAACATACCAGCCTTCGGGCCGATCAGCCTTCTCCTTGCGGTTGTAGCGTTCGAGCCTCCGGGCGCGGGCATCGGCAGCGGCATCGCCATGAGTCTTTTTGGCGGCGGGCAGAAGCGTGTCGAACAGCCGGTCCCATACGACATAGACGTATCGGGCATCGTTCGGATCGGCACTCATGGCGTTCTTGTCGTTGAAGGCGCGGCCATCGGTATCACGGATGAGGACCTTCGGCCGTCCCCAGGTCTTGCCGCCATCCGTCGACTTGTTGACCAGCATCGCATTGACGCCGCCGCCGCCATCGGCACGGTCGTTGAAGAAGGCCAGACTGTTGAAATAGGCGCTGCCATCGGCGGCAAAGGTGACCCACGGGTCGCTGGTGCGATCGTAGGCGAAATCGCCTTTGCCGCCCGAACATTTGCTGATGCCGGGGACGACGACGCGTTTCCAGGTATTGCCGCCATTGGTTGAGTAAGCTGACATCAGGCTGCGAGAGCCGCCGTTCGACCAGCGGTCCTGTTGCCAGCCGGCGATCAGGTTGTCGGAGTAAGTCGGATTGACATCGACCCAAGGCTCAACCTCGGCATCGAGGAAATTGTCACCTTCCTCGCCCGAGATATCGCAAGCCGCGAAAGGCGACGGACCGGAAATGGTAACCAGCGGTTCGGCTGAGGCCGACCCGGCATCGGACAGTAGGGCTGTGGCGCCCATTAAAAGTGATGCAAAACGGGATCTTCGAGCGATTGACAGCCACATCATGAACTCTCCAATTGTACCCGCGCGCCGGGGTGTGCCGGACGCTTCAGGGCGATCATGGGTTGTCTTTGACAGGCGGGTCAAGGCTTGACGGCAGCGATAGAACAAAATAAGAACAAACTACTAATGATCGGTGTGGATAAGGCATCGACCAGGCGTGTGCCGGACGGCGCGATTGACTAGGGTCCGGCAGAATAGTGGAGAGCGATCATGGCGGGTTCGGTAAACAAGGTCATTCTGGTGGGCAATCTGGGAAAGGATCCGGAAGTCCGTCACACCCAGGATGGCAAGCCCATCGTCAACCTCAGCATCGCCACGTCGGAAAGCTGGCGCGATCGCACCACTGGCGAGCGCAAGGAAAAGACCGAGTGGCACCGTGTGGTGATCTTCAGCGAGGGCCTGGCCAAGGTGGCCGAGCAGTATCTCAAGAAGGGATCGACCGTTTATATTGAAGGCCAGTTGCAGACCCGCAAATGGACCGACAAGGATGGCGTCGACAAATATTCGACTGAAGTGGTGCTGCAGGGTTTCAACAGCACACTCACCATGATTGGCGGCAGGCCGGGTGGTGGCGACAGTGCATCGTCATTTGGTGGTGGCGGTGGCGATGAATTCGGCCAGTCGAGCCCGATGGAACGGCCGCGGGCCGGGGCGAAGCCGCAGAGTTTCGCCCGCGACCTCGACGACGAGGTTCCATTCTAATTAAAATGTCATCCAACCCGTAGAGGCTTCGCTCATGCTCGTGTGGCAAGAGTCTCACCAGGCGGGTACCAACCCGTTCGTGTGAAATTTGAAGCGCCACAACGGGGGTCATGATGATCAAGCGAGCGATTTGCGGACTGGCGTTTCTGGCTTCCAGCTTTTCGCCGGCGGCCGCCGACGAGGCGATGACCGCCCAGCAGATTCTCAAGCTGGCACCCGGAACCTTCCAGGCCGTGGTCAAAGGCAAGTACAAGTTGACGGTTGTTCTCGGTCGCGATGGTTCGGCGGTGGGCAAGGCCCAGGGCTGGATCGACAAGGGCCGCTGGACGGTGCGCAACGACCAGCTGTGCATCGTTTTGCCGACCTGGACGAAGGGCCGGGTGGAGTGTTCCGCCGTGGTTGCCGACAATGGCTGGTATCATAGCCGCAGCGTGTCGTTCCGACGCCTCTAAATCGGACGTTTTCTTCCGGAAAATCAATCGCTTTCCGCGTGCTTTTCCGCATGCTTTCCATTGTATCGGCGGGTCTGCCATTCTAGAGTGGCGGCGCCGCCGAATCGTCGTTTCCCGAGCCACGGTCCGGGCGGTCCCCGCCGGACATTTTCACAGGTAATCCGTGGCCGACAACGACGACAAGAAGGGCGCTATTCCGCCTTCCAACCCATCCGAAATCTCGCCCATCTCGATCGAAGAAGAGATGCGCAAGAGCTATCTCGAATATGCGATGAGTGTCATCGTCAGCCGGGCGTTGCCGGATGTGCGCGACGGGTTGAAGCCGGTGCACCGCCGCATCCTGTTCTCGATGAACGAGAATGGCTATGACTATAACAAGCCCTATCGCAAATCGGCGCGTATCGTCGGCGATGTTATGGGTAAGTATCATCCGCATGGCGACCAGTCGATCTATGACGCGCTGGTGAGGATGGCGCAAAGTTTCTCGCTGCGTTTGCCGCTGATCGACGGCCAGGGCAATTTCGGTTCGGTCGATGGCGATCCGCCGGCTGCGATGCGTTACACGGAATCGCGCATGGCCAAGGTGGCACATGCGCTGCTGGATGACATCGACAAGGACACTGTCGATTTCCGCGACAACTACGATGGCTCGGAAAGCGAGCCCGTGGTGCTGCCCGCGCGGTTTCCGAACCTGCTGGTCAATGGCGCCGGCGGAATCGCTGTCGGCATGGCGACCAACATGGCGCCGCATAATCTGGGCGAAGTGATCGACGCCTGCATGGCGGTGATCGACAATCCGGCGATCAGCATCGACGAGCTGATCGATATCATTCCGGGGCCGGACTTTCCGACGGGCGCGATGATCCTTGGCCGGGTTGGCGCCAAGTCGGCGTTTCATACCGGGCGCGGTTCCATCGTCATGCGCGCCAAGGTGCACACCGAGGAAATGCGCAAGGAGCGCGAGGCGCTGATCGTCACCGAGATTCCATATCAGGTGAACAAGGCCCAGATGATCGAGCGCATGGCCGATCTGGTGCGCGAGAAGAAGCTCGAAGGCATTTCCGATATCCGCGACGAGAGCGACCGGCAGGGCATGCGCGTGGTCATCGAGCTGAAGCGCGACGCCATGGCCGACATCGTCTTGAACCAGCTTTACCGCTTCACCGCCCTGCAATCGACCTTCGGCATCAACAACGTCTGCCTCACCGGCGGCAGGCCGGAATTGATGAACCTCAAGGATCTGCTGAAGGCGTTCATCGCCTTCCGCGAGGAGGTGGTGACACGGCGGACCAAATTCCTGCTCACCAAGGCGCGCGACCGGGCGCATATTTTGGTGGGACTGGCAATCGCTGTTGCCAACATCGATGAAGTGATCGCGCTCA
>JANLTS010000680.1:0-3523 GCA_031363045.1 Hyphomicrobiales bacterium | reverse complement strand
CCATCCCGGCCATGCCGCCTGAGATCACGTAGACCAGGAAGATGGTGCGGTCGACGGGAAGACCCATCAAGCGCGAGGCTTCGGTTCCACCGCCTACGGCCAGCACGTGGCGGCCGAATGCCGTGTGCCCGATCACGATGGCGCCTCCGGCATAGGCTGCGAGAGCAATGAAACCCGGCGTCGGGAAACTGAGGACAAAACCCAGAATACCACCCAGCACTCCAGCGTCGTCGCCATCAACCCATTCGGGCCGCATGAAGCTGAGAAGATCGCCCTGCCCCAGATTGACGAAGGCCGTGTCATAAGAGACGGAGACCGATTGATTGTTGGCAAGCAAGAGCGCGGTGCCCGAGGCTGCAAGCATCATGGCGAGGGTCGCGATAAACGGCATGATCTTCAACCGGGTGATGATCAAGGCGTTGAGCGTTCCGGCCAAGAGGCCCGCGCCAAGCCCACCCAATAGCCCGGGTACAAGGCCATAGGGACTGAGATGGGCCGCGACCACGCTCGAGAAAGCCGCGACCGAACCGACTGACAAATCGATGCCGCCGGTCATGATGACAAAGCACATGCCGAGCGCCACTAGCGCGAACATCGAATTGTAGCGCAGCACCGACTGCACATTGTAGGTGCCGATGAAACCATCGTAGCGCCAGGCACCGAGCAGCGTCAGCACGATCAACACCGCGACGACGGCCATACTAGGCGAGATGCGAAAGCCCTTTATCATGCGTGCTCCTGGCGTTGCAGCCATACGGCGAGAACGATGAGGCCCGCCTTCACCACAAGTGCGGCAGGATCGGGAACGCCATTGGCCAGCAGCGTGTAGCGCACCAGCTGGATCACCAGCGCGCCGAGCAAGGTGCCCACGATGGTGGCGCGCCCGCCCGACAGCAGCGTACCGCCGACGACAACAGCGGCGATGGCATCGAGCTCCATTCCGAGGCCGATCAGGTTGGCGTCAGCCGCCGAATTCATGGCGATGACGATGAGACCCGCCACACCACTGCACATGCCGCAGATCAGGTAGACGAGGAACTTGATACGGGCCACCGGAACGCCTGACAGCCGGGCCGCTGCCTCGTTGCCGCCAACTGCGAGTACCTGCCTGCCAAACACAGTCTTTCGCAAGACGATGGCAGCGACAATGACGATCACCAGCATGATCCACACCTGGAACGGAACGCCCAGGACGCGGCCAATGGCGATGGCCTGAAACTCCGGCACCTTGAACACCTGCAGATCACCGTTGGTGGACACTTGTGCAATGCCCCGTCCGGCGATGAACAGCACCAGCGTGGCAATGATCGGCTGGATCGAAAATCGGGTGATGAGCCAGCCGTTGAACAGTCCGAACACCCCGGCGATGAGTATGGGGAAGACGATGCCCAGTGCTATTCCAACATAGAGATTGGGAATCGGAATGAGCTGGCCGGTGAAGAACATCGGCGACATCGCGCCGGCAATGGCCATCAGCGAGCCCACCGACAGATCGATGCCGCCGGTGGCGATCACCAATGTCATGCCGACACCGACAATGACGATGGTGCAGACCTGTGTGAGATTCACTGCCAGCGTCTGCGCCGTGGCGAAATTAGGTGTTACCGCAAGGTTGAAGGCAATCAGCAGAACGAGGGCAAGGCCAACGCCATAACGCTGGAAGAATTGGGCGCGATCAAGCATGGGCGGAGGCTCCTTCTTGGGGTTGCCCGTCGCCATCGTGGCCATGCGCCATGGCGCGCATGACGCCGCTTTCGGTGATGTTCTCGCGGTTGAGTTCGGCAACCGTGCGGCCTTCGCGGAGCACGAAGACACGGTCAGCACCTTCGACGATTTCTTCGAGTTCCGAGGATATCATCAGCACGCCCAAACCATCGCTTGCCAGGCGCCGGATCAGCCCCTGGATTTCCGCTTTGGCACCGACATCGATGCCGCGCGTCGGTTCATCGAGAATCAGCAACTTGGGATTCATGCACAACCAGCGCGCCAGCAGAACCTTTTGCTGGTTGCCACCGGACAATTCGCGGATTTTCTGGTTTGGACCGGAACACTTGATGCCGATCTCCTGGATGAAGCGTTCGACGATCTCGCGCTGCTTGGCCTCATCCAACGCGCCTGAGCGGGTGAGCGCCGGCATCAGGGCCAACGTCATGTTTTCGGCAACCGTCATGCCGGGCACAATGCCCTGGTTCTTGCGGTCTTCCGAACAATATCCCATGCCGGCGGCGATGGCCTCCGCCGGTTCTTTGAAGTCCGCCGGTTTGCCGTCAAAGGTGATAGTGCCGGAATTCTTGCGGTCCGCCGCGAAGATGGCGCGGGCGGATTCGGTGCGCCCCGATCCGAGCAATCCGGCGAGGCCGACGATCTCGCCGCGCCGGATGTCGATGCTAACATCGTGGACCTTGTGACCGATCGCAATGTTCTGTGCACGGAGGAGTTCACCGCCGATATTACCGTCACCACTCTCGAACGCCGTGACGCCCTTTTTCTTGACCTCGGCCAGATCGCGGCCGAGCATGGCGGCAACCAGTTGAAGCTTCGACATGTCCGCCATGGGCGACACGGCGACGGTGCGGCCGTCGCGCATGATGGTGACGCGGTCGCAGACTTGATAGAGTTCATCGAGCTTATGGCTGACAAAGATCACCGCGACGCCATCAGCTTTCAGCTGCCGGATGGTGCGCAACAGCACCGCAACTTCGGCCTCATCGAGCGACGAGGTCGGCTCGTCCATAATCACCAGGCGCGCATCGAAAGACACGGCGCGGGCTATGGCGACCATCTGCTGGATTGCCGTCGAGAATCGTTCGAGTGGCTCCCGCACATCAACTTTCACGTCGAAGCGCGCAAGGAGGGCCGCCGACTCGGCATTCATCTTGGCCCAGTCGAGCAGACCGAAGGCGCGGCGCGGTTCGCGGCCGAGAAATATGTTCTCGGCCACCGAACGGTAACCGATCAGATTGATTTCCTGGAAGATGGTGCTGATGCCGGCGCGCTGAGCTTGCTGCGGCGATCCCGCCATCCACGGCTGGCCATTGAATTCGATTGAACCGGAATCGCGCACGTAGGCGCCGTTGATGATTTTGATCATCGTCGACTTGCCGGCACCATTCTGGCCGACCAGTGCCATCACCTCGGCAGGCATGACCTCAAGTGAGGCTTCGATGAGAGCTGGCACGCCGCCAAAGCTCTTAGAAATCGCCTGCATCGACAGAAGGGGAGGGGTCATCGTGACTGCCAGTAAACACAGAAAATGCGGTGGGAGCCAAGGGGCTCCCACCTGTTACCGTGTCGCTCGGAGGACTTAGTAGGCTTCCGGCATGTAGGCGGCGGCATTGTCCTTGGTAAAGACGCGATCAGTGTTGACGAGACGCGGTTCAAGTGTTTCGCCATTGCCGTATTTCTCGATCGCGGCGAAGGCTGCCGGGCCGAACTTCGGGTTACATTCGACAACCACCAGAACCTTGCCGTCAAGCAGGGCTTGCGTTGCGTCCTTGGTGCCATCGATCGAAGCGATGATCAG
>JANLTS010000624.1:0-4219 GCA_031363045.1 Hyphomicrobiales bacterium | reverse complement strand
TTTGCATCAAGGCCCGCACGGCGGCGGCGATCGGATCGGCGTCGATTACGCCATCCACCGCCTCGTCACGGTTGCCGCAATAAGCCGACCAGAATGTTCCCGAGGGCCAGAGGGCGGTTTCGCAGGCAGTCGCCCATAAGGCGAAATCCGCCATGCGCGGCAGCTTGTCGAGCCTTGTGCGCGGCAACTCAGCCAAGCCCTTCGCCACCGCATCGAGCAGCACGCCGAGGAGGCGCGGGCGTTCGGCCTCGAAAGCCGCCCACAATTCCTGCTCGGGGCGGCGGCGTTCCTCGGGGATCGGTTCGAGGGTGAGAAACACGGCGCGATCAGCCAGATCGGGTCTCGTGACGATATCCTCGATCCCGTTGAGGATCACCGGGCGCGCCGCGTCGAACAGCACTTCATCCTGATCAGAATAGAGCTGGCGCACCGCGAACCCGCCGCCCGTGGCGAGGCGGCAAAGCGTGTCCGATATCCAGGCGGGAAGGCCCGATACATTGTCGAAGGCCAGCACATGGCCGTTGCTGGCGGCGATGAAAAGATCGCGATCCTCGCGCGGCAAGGCGCGAAGCGGCGCGGTGTTCGGATCGAGCAGCGACCGCAGGATGGCCGAGAAGGTGGACTTCGCCGAACCCTGCTCGCCCGACAAGACGATCACCGGATAGGGACCGCGATTGCGCAAGCAGGCAAGCGCCCAGGCGACCACCAACACGAAATCGGCATCAGTCTGCACATTGAGGAACGAGCGCAGGGCTTCAATCGAACCGCCGCCCACGGGGATCGCCATCGCCTTCATGCCAGGCGCGCGCCGGAACCGAACGGGCGGATTGTCAATGATGCGCCAACCGGTGGCGTCGATCTCGATGGCGCGCCATGCCTCATCGCCAAGGTCGAGATAGAGCCGCCCGTCGAGCCCGCCGACGCGGATATGCACTTGCCGTTCCGGGGCATCGAAATGCGCCTTGGCCTCGATCACGTTCAGCGCCGATTGCAGGGCTTCTGAACTCGGCGCACCGCCCGTCTCCTCGTAGAAGCGCCGCGCCAGCCAGCGGCGGAATCCCTTGGCGCGGATGGCCCAAGTCTCGCGATGGCCGTTGATGTCAAGGTCGGCATAGCCGCTGCCGTCCGGTGTGTGGAACAGGGCGATGGATTGCGCGAGGTTGATCAGGATGTCAGCTTGTGTAGGCCCGCGCCCTCCTTGATCGCCGTTCTCCTCGGCGATGGCGTCATCGAGCGCCGTCACCCGGCACCCGGCTTTCCTGAGTTGCGAACGGAGTGCCTCGAAAGCAGCGCGGTTTTCCTGCTTCAGCGCCGCGAGCGCTTCCAGAGCTTCCGGTTTGTACGGCGCGCCGGGATCGGTCGCCGTCTGCTCGACCAATCCGGCCAGCGGATTGGGGACCGCCTCGGCAGCTTCAATGGCATTGAGGATCAAGTTTGCCGGTTCAAGCTTGGCTTCGGTGCTCATTGCGCGCCCTCCGTCAGAACGGGGTTGCCAGACTTGAGCAGATCGTTGAAATCCATGCCCTGCGGCGCGCGGGCGATCCGAACGCTTCGCCCTTCCCGTTGCCATCGCCGGGCGCAGTCCTGCGCCGCCGCTTCGCCAGGTTCGTCACCATCAGCGAGCACGATCACCTTGGCGATTGTGCGCGGCAGATCGAGCGACCGAAGGCCCGAGGTTGAAAGCGCCGCCCATGCCGGTTTGCCGGCCGCCTGTATTGCGGCAAGGCAGGTCTCGATCCCTTCGCCCACCATCAGCACGTCGCCGGGTAGGCCGAGGCGCACAACGCCGCCGCGACAAGGCCCGAGCATCATCTTCGGCGGATCGACCGGCGCTTTTCCTTGACCATCACGGGCGAGGAAGGTGCGATGAACGGCGATCGGCGAACCAGTTTCGCCGTGCACCACCAGCGCCACCATGGCAGGCCAGACGCCGCCCGAAGGGTGTTTCAAGCCGGAATGGAAGCGCAAGCACGACGGCGGCGTGAGGGTGATCCGCCGCGAGCGCAGATAGGTTTCAGCGAGCGAGCCCGCGATGTCTTGCGAGGCCCGCCAGATCGCAAGCGCGGACTCCGTGCGCGCCTTGGCATCAGGATCGGATTCGTGGCTAAGGTTCTTCCGGTGCTTTTGGGCAACGCCGCCAGGGCGTTTGTCGGTCGCATCCCACAGACCGCGTTCTGAAAGGGCGGCGATAACGTCGCGCTGGTCGCAACCGGCATGGCAGCGCACCAGCACCGTGCGGTTCTTTCCCGCGCTGATCGCAAGGCTCGGGCTTGAATCGTCATGGGCCGGGCAGCGCGCCATCCATGTTGCACCCGCCCGGTGCCCGCCAAGGGCTTTGGCGATGGTTTCAGCGGTCATGGCGCACCCCGCCATCGTTCGGTTCGACTGGCGCGGCGCAATCATTCGCGGCGGCGAGCAATTCGGCGCGCCGCCATTCGGCCAGGACGCCGAAGAAGCCGGTGACAGAGTGGAGGATTTGCCGCGCGTCCTCGTCGTTGAGGTCGCGGCCTATGCGCGGTTGCCAGATTTCGCGGGTGCGGGTGATCTGCCGCCCCACTTTATTGTCGTTTGCAGCGTCGAGACGGTTCATCGAAAGCCTCACGGGCGGTTCCGCCGCTCCGTGCTCCTGGCGTCCGATCTCGGATTCCCACCGATGACGTTGTGCCCAAGGGATTTGCATCTTCAGGCGTCCCCGTCTCAGGGATCGCCGCTTGGCGTCGCCTAGCGCGGCACCTCATGTTCGGGGATCGTGAACTTGTGGCTTTTGCCAGCGCGGATCACGAGTTGCCGCTTGCCGCCGGTGGCGATTTCGCAGGCGATCGAAAAGTCGAAGAAGCCGTGCTTCAGGCCATCGACGACAAGCCCTTCGAGTCGATCGAGGGCTTCGCGGACCTGCCCACTCTTGGCGCGCTGGAACGGCGGTTTGTCTTGCGGTTCAGCCATTGTGGAGCAATCCTTTCATGTCCTTGATGGTGGCGGCGAAAGCCAAAGGGCGAACGCTGGTCGTGTCGCCGTAGAAGGCCATCACGTCATCACGACGCGAGGCGCGGTCCTGAAAGATGAAGACCTTGCGCGGCCCTTCGGCACGAAGGCCCTGAAGCTCGTAGCCCGAGCAGCGCAGGAAGCAGGCGAGATAGAAGTCGCGAGTTTCGAAGCCAGCACCGCTAGCAAGTTCATCTACAGTTGTGTTGTGTTGTGTTGACTTGACACTGGACACCCTTTCCAAATTTTTTTCCCGCGACTGAATGATTTAGAAACACTTGAACGAAGGTTGTGATGGACGTTGAACGAGCAGCAGACCCAGTTTCTCCAGACGAAGTTGCATCGCTTGAACTGATACCGCAAAGCGTGGCGCTAACACCTTGGCAGCCTTGAAAAAGAAGTAGGCGACAGCTCTTGGATCGAACGATCTCTCTAGGACGGGTGGCAAATGAACTTGCCCCCTCCAGCCAAGCGGCGGTGCCGTCCAATCGGACGAGCGGTCAAAAACCTCGAACACAAGTGGAGTCCCGCGGCCAAAAGCTTCTTTCCATTCACGATGAACCAACCCTGCGGGCATCAAATAATTCGACGCGAATACGTCTGCCTGCCATTCGATACGCTCCTTAGCATTACTGGCCCGACAGATAACAAAGTCAGTTTCAAGTCCTCCATCTCCAAAAAGATTGGCTTGAGAAAACCCCGAAATATAGGTGCGATGAAGACACCAGTGCCCGATCTCATGAGCAACAGTAAATCGATAGCGGCCCTCAATTTCGGGTCTTTCTTCAGGATCGAGCGACTGATCGATGAATACCTCGCGGCTGTTTGCCCACAGCGCTCCAAATATTTCAGGCTCACTACCAGACATTGGAATGCCGAGCTTTTGGTGGAGGTCGTCGAAGTCCAAGCTCAAATCCAGGTGCTTTTCCAGCGTGTCCTCAACTGGCACTACGCTATCGCCGCTGTTCGATCGCAGCCAGCCAACTTCCCGGTGAAGGCTAAGTGCAGCAGCTTCTATCTCTTCATCAGAAAGAAACGGGACCGATATCGCCATTGATCACACCCTGTTTGCATATTCATCTTCAAAGAGTCTGCGCTCTACTTGTCCTTTGAGCGGACTGCGGTTTTTGCCAAATGAGCAAGGTCTTCCGGCGTCATTCCCTTGGCTGCACGAAGGAATGATGCCATTTCCTTCGGCTGTTGTTTGATGATGTCGGCCAAATCCGAAGAGACCTTG